>CAKTTT010000064.1 GCA_934615635.1 uncultured Eubacteriales bacterium
TTTCGGGCAGCGCGGTGTAGCGGGTGCCGTAGATGGTGTTGTTCATGCAGATGTGGAAATAGTCCGCATCCGGGGTGAAGGAGGCGGGATCTAGCTTGGGTATGTAGGTGAAGGTTTTATCCTTGGAGGAAGCCACCACATGGGCCTCGCCGTAGCGGGCGGCCTCCTGATAAGCCTTGTTGGCCCACTGGCCGGTGATGACGAAATCCGCCTTGCCGCTGCCGTTCATCAGGTTAAGGGGCAGCATGGCGAACTGGGAGGAGGCACCGCCCTGCAGGAACAGCACCTTGTAGTTGTCCGGTATGCCCATGACCTGACGGAGCAGGGCCTCGCATTCCTTGATGATGGCGTCATACACCTTGGAACGGTGGGACATTTCCATCACGGACTGGCCGGAACCTTGGTAATCCAGCATCTCATCCGCCGCCTGCCGCAGCACGCTTTCGGGCAGAACGGAAGGCCCGGCCGAAAAATTGTACACTCTCGCCATGTTTTTCTCCTCCAATGCTTCTCAAAGACTATATTGTTTTTCATTGTACTATTCTGATAAAAAATAGTCAATTGCAAATCGCCCAAAAGCGGAGAAAATTTCGGCCTGATTTTTCACTTTATCCAAAACGGCTTGCAACCCGGTAGATAAAACGATATAATATGGTTAAATTGCCCGCCGGGTCATCCGGCGGGCAGGGAACGCCTCCCTCACGTGAAGAAAGGAATGGTACCCGCTATGACGATAGCCGATGTGCAACGCATTTTACAGGCCGAGCTGGTAAGCCCCAACGTCTGTCTGGACACGGAGGTCCACAACGCCTGCGGCAGCGACATGATGAGCGACGTCCTGGCCTTTGTCAAGGACCAGTCGGTGCTGCTGACCGGGCTGGTCAATCCCCAGGTGGTCCGCACCGCGGATATGATGGATATGGTCTGCGTGGTGTTTGTCCGGGGCAAGGAGCCCTCCGCCGAAATGGTGGAACTGGCCGAGGACAGGGGCATCGCTTTGCTGAAAACGCCCCTGCGCATGTTCACCGCCTGCGGCCTGCTGTATGAGAGCGGGCTTCACGGCGGGGACGATGTCCGCCGCTGAGCAGGGCGGTGATGAAGCGATGAACATAAAGCTGCACTACGACGTGCCCGGCGACGATTTTACCCGGGCGGGGGAGGCCTCCGGCGCGGTCAAGCGCACCTTGAAGCAGCTTGGCTTTTCCCCCGACCTGATCCGCCGGGTATCCATCGCCATGTATGAGGCGGAGATCAATATGGTCATCCACGCGGGCGGCGGCGAGGCGGATGTGGAGATCCTGCCCGACCGGGTATCCATGGTGCTCACCGACCACGGTCCCGGCATCCCGGACGTGGAGCAGGCCATGCAGGAAGGGTGGTCCACCGCTCCGGACAACGTCCGTTCCCTGGGCTTCGGCGCGGGCATGGGGCTGCCCAACATCAAAAAATACACGGATTATATGGATATCAAGACGGAGATCGGCGCCGGCACCCGCATGACGCTGGTCGTCAGGAGCGCATCCTCCTGACCTCTCCCCATTCCAGAGAAAGGCGAGTGGTATCCGCATGGACCGATTTTTTCATTCCGTTACCCTGGACCGGGACAGGTGCGTCGGCTGCACCAACTGCATCAAACGCTGCCCTACCCAGGCCATCCGGGTGCGGGGCGGCAAGGCGCAGATCATCTCGGAACGCTGCATCGACTGCGGCGAATGCATCCGCGTGTGTCCCCACCATGCCAAGAAGGCGAATCACGATTCCCTCTCCATGCTGGAAAGCTACCGGTATACCGTCGCTCTGCCCGCCCCCGCCTTGTACGGCCAGTTCAATCATCTGGACGATATCGACATCGTGCTCAACGGCCTGCGGGCGCTGGGCTTCGACGAGGTGTTCGAGGTATCCCGGGCGGCGGAAATCGTCTCCGATGCCACCCGGCAGTTGCTGGGCGACGGCAAGCTGAAGAAGCCGGTGATCAGCTCTGCCTGCCCGGCGGTGGTACGGCTGATCCGGGTGCGCTTTCCCGATTTGTGCGACCATGTCCTGCAGTTGAAAAGCCCCATGGAGGTGGCCGCCCTGATGGCCCGCCGGGAGGCGGCGGAAAGGAGCGGCCTGCCGCCGGAGGAAATCGGGATTTTCTTTATTTCCCCCTGCGCGGCCAAGGTCACCGACGTGCGGGTGCCCATCGGGATAGAGCGTTCCAATGTGGACGGGGTGCTCGCTATCAGCGACGTTTACCCCGCGCTGGTGGGGAAGATGAACAAGCTGGAGCGGGTGGAGCCGCTGGCGAAATCCGGCATCATCGGGGTGAGTTGGTCCTCCATCGGCGGCGAGGCGGCGGGGCTGCTCAATGAAAACCATCTGGCCGCCGACGGCATTGAGAACGTCATCAAGGTGCTGGAGGAGCTGGAGGACGAAAAGCTCCAGGAATTGGATTTTATCGAGCTCAACGCCTGCGCGGGCGGCTGCGTGGGAGGGATCTTCGCCGCGGAAAACGGGTATGTGGCCCGGGCCAGGATCCAGCGGCTGCGCAAATATCTGCCGGTGTCCTGCAACCGGCTCCAGGACGCGGAAAGCGGCCGGGAGCTGGAGTGGACCGAGCTGCTGGAATTCGCGCCGGTGATGAAGCTGGCGGAAAATGTGGAGGAGGCCATGCGGCTGATGCAGGAAATCGACCGGATCAGCGAGCGGCTTCCCCAACTGGACTGCGGCTCCTGCGGCGCCCCCACCTGCCGGGCCCTGGCGGAGGACATCGTCCGGGGCAACGCCCAGGAAAACGACTGCATCTTCCGCATGAGGCAGCAGATTCAGAATATCGCCAGCCAGCTTTCCCGGCTGGAGGGCTATGTCCCGGGCAGGGAAACCGCCCCCGGGAGCGAGAACCAGGATGGTTCCACAGAAAGGAAGGCGCAAGCCCATGACGGTTGACGAGGTACAAAAGGCGCTGTCGCTGGAGCGGCTCACCCCCGGAGAGGGGGATAGAGAGGTCACCGGCGGCTATTGCGGCGATCTGCTTAGCTGGGTGATGGGTCGAGCCCAGGAGGGGGACGCCTGGCTGACGGTGATGGGCAATGTCAACGCCGTAGCTGTGGCAGTGCTGGCGGACGTGGCCTGTATCATCCTCACGGAGGATTCCCCCCTGGACCCGGAGGCCAGAGCCAAAGCGGAGGCGCAGGGGGTGGCGGTGCTGCGCAGCGGGGAGAACGCCTACCGGCTGGCCGTCGCTTTGGGCGGGCTGCTGGGGGAATAGGGCTCTCGCGGCCGGTGAAAGGATCTTGATGGAGAAACAAAAGGACTTCGATAGGGAGCGGGAGAATCGCTGCTTTTATCAGAAGTAAAAGAAAACCAGGCCCAGGGCGGAGGGATCTATTTGGCCCGCCCTGGAGGCCCCACCCTGAAAGGGGAGAAAAACAAAACGCGTCGGCCTTTGACACGCTTGTCCCACCCTATCGAATACCCCAATGACCTCCGTCAATTCCTGGGCCGGGTGTGGGATAGGCACTGTGCTTCGGGTTCCTGGTATATCCGGCCCTCACGAAGCGGTGGCGCGGTTGATAAAGCGGTTATACGCGGCGAAAATTTAAAAGAGATTGTTCGGATCCGCCTGCATAACTGCGGGCATTGCGGCGGATGCGCCCCGGGGCGGACGGCGGTCATCCCGGGGAAGGAATTCCGGCATATATGCTGCAGTAGCCGGTTGGAGTCGCGCGATCCGGGCGCCGCCGCTCGACGCTGCGTCAAAAGGCCGGCGGATTTCACAAGGAATGTCATCGCACGCGGCTGTTGACGGGACAGAAACCGCCGCTAAGAGAAATTTAAGAGAAATGAAAGAGAAAAAAGGAGTCCTTGTACCATGTCCATAGAGAATGTCCGTTCCTATTTCCGTTCCCTGGGGCGGGAGGGGGATATCCGGGAGTTTTCCCAATCAAGCGCCACGGTGGAGCTGGCGGCCCAGGCTTTGGGGGTGGAGCCCGCCCGGATCGCCAAGACCCTCTCCTTTCAGGACGGGGAGGGCTGTCTGCTGATCGTGGCGGCGGGGGACGCCCGGATCGACAATCCCAAATTCAAGGCGGCCTTCGGCTTCAAGGCCAAGATGCTGGCGCCGGAGGAGGCTCTGCGGCTGACCGGCCACGCGGTGGGAGGCGTCTGCCCCTTCGCGGTTCCGGACACGGTGCGGGTTTGCCTGGATGTTTCCCTCCGACGGTTTGACACCGTTTTTCCCGCCTGCGGCAGCGCCAACTCCGCCATTGAGCTGACCTGCGAGGATCTGTTCGCCTATTCCCGCGCCCGGGAATGGGTGGATGTCTGCAAATCCTGGCGGGAAGGAGAGGGCTGAGGCCGCTGGGGAAGATCCGCATCCCCGTCGCAGGATCAGCGAATGCAACCCGGACGGGCTGCTCGCGGGGGGGCGCATGGTCCTTACGGCAAAAGGCGCGGAAGCGGCCGTAACGGCCCGTTCCGCCCCGCCGTATTGTATACAGACGCCTCACGAAAGCACGCTTCGCTTCAAAAGCAAAGCGGGGATGTGAACAAAACCGTGTTTCGGGCGGAGAAGAAGCGGCTTGGCAGCGTGGAGGGGGAGCCCTTGCTTGCGTCCGCGCGCCGCGGGCCCCTGACGGGAAACCGGATGGGGGTCAGGAGAGCTGTCCCGGCGCTTCCCGGATATAACCGGGGCGTTTTCCCGGCGGCTGAGGGCCGTATCCGCGGCAATCCTGGAGATCATATCATATGGAAAGAAGGGTATTCATGAAGCTGAGACGATTGGCGGCTCTGACTGGCGCGCTGGCTCTTCTGGGATTTTCCGGCTGTATACCCGATTTTATGATGCCGAAGGGGGAAAAGCCGGTGCTGTATCTTTATCCGCCCGAGGAAACGACGGTGACCGTTTCCCTTTCCCTGGATGGGGAGCTGACCTGCGCCTATCCGGCGATGGAGGAGGGGGGCTGGACGGTTACCGCCCGGCCGGACGGTGCTCTTGTCGATGAAGCGGGAAGGGAGTATCCCTATTTGTTCTGGGAGGGAACCCTGGCGGCGAAATGGGATTTTTCCAGCGGGTTTGTGGTGGAGGGAAGCCGCACGGCGGATTTCCTGGAGGAAAAGCTGGCTTTGCTGGGGCTGACTGACCGGGAGGCGGCGGATTTTATCACCTATTGGCTTCCCCGTATGGAAGGAAACGCCTACAATCTCATTGCCTTTCAGCAGGATACGTATACGCAGGCGGCGGCACTCTCCATCTCCCCGGCGCCGGATACGTTGCTGCGGGTCTTCATGGCTTACAGACCGTTGACAAAGGCGGTCCGGGTGCCGGAGCAGTTATTGGAGGCCGCCCCGCCCCGGGAGGGCTTCACAGCGGTGGAATGGGGCGGCTGCGTGTGTGAATGAAGCGGCCCGTCTGCTGCGGTTTCCGGCGGCGGGAGGATGAGAAGCGGGCGGTCGGTGATGCAGGCCGTTTACAGAAACGGGGGAAGCGCCCTCCCATGCGTGGCTTCCCTCCGGCGCGGCCGCTGGAAAAGGAACCGGCCGGTTGGGCCGGACCATGAAAGGAGGCGGGGCCATGCGGCTGAGCTATGATCTGCATATTCACTCCTGCCTGTCTCCCTGCGGGGACGCCGACATGACCCCCAACAACATCGTCCACATGGCCCTGCTGGCGGGCTTTGACATGATCGCCCTCACCGACCACAACACCTGCGGAAATTGTCCCGCTTTGTTGACGGTGGCAAGGGAAGCGGGGCTGACCGCGGTGCCGGGGATGGAGCTTTGCACGGCGGAGGAGGCCCATGTGGTCTGCCTGTTCCCGGAATTGGAGGCAGCCATGGCTTTTGATGCGGCGGTGGCTCCGACCCTGCCGCCAGTGCGCAACCGGCCGGATATCTTTGGAGAGCAGTTGATGATGGACGCCGGGGACGAGATCGTGGGGCGGCGGGATATCCTGCTCACCACCGCCTCCTCCATCAGCGTGGAGGAGGTGCTGCCTCTGGCCCGCTCCTTTGGCGGGACCGCCTTTCCCGCCCACATCGACCGGGAATCCTACAGCGTCCTTTCTGCGCTGGGAGATATCCCTGCGGTGGGGTTCCGGGCGGTGGAGATCACCGCCCGGGGGGACCTGCCCGCTCTGCTGGCCCGGTATCCCGAAACCAGGGGGAAACCGCTGCTGCTCAACTCCGACGCTCATTATCTGCACCAGCTTGGGGATCCTGCCGCCTGGCTGGAGCTGCCGGAAAGATCCGCCGCCGCCCTGGTGGCGGCGCTGGACGGACGGCTTCCCTGCGGATGGGGCCGATCCGGGTTTGAGGGGGGCGCGTAGCGCGGCGGCAGAGAACGCGCCGCGTTTGGCGGGAATCGGACGTCCTGCGCCTTGGAAAAGGAAAATCCCGGCGGGAGCTGTCAGCGACAGCTCCCGCCGGGATTCCTTTGTCCGATGGCGTTCCCATGTATACGCTTCTATTTGATGGCCTCATGGCGCCGCCCGGCCATCACTCCGCCAGCGCCAGGGGGGAGGACCAGGCGCTGCGGCCCTGGGCGTCCTGGAGCTCCACCCGGAGGAAATGCTCCCCGGGCTTGATTTGATAAACCGCCCGGGTGATCCCGTCGCCGGTTGTGACCCGATCGGGCGCATATACCAGGTCGGAGAAAAAGATGACGCTGGAAACCGGCGAACAGGTGACGGTTAGCAGGCCGTCCTCCAGGGTGAGAGAAAACCGCGGCCCCTGGGTGGCGTAAAAATCCCCCCGCCGGATGGCGGCCAGAATAGAGGGGACGGTGCATTCCGACGCTTTCACCATGATATAGGACAGGAGAGCGTCGCCGTTATAAAAATGGGCGTCGTCCGCCGCGAAGCAGGGAAGCAGTGCGCCCTCCAGGGCCATCTGATCCACGAAGCCGCCGGAATAGGGCCGGGCGTTCCAGGGAGCCCCAGAGACGCTGTTGTAAATCTCGGTGCCCGCCAGTCCGCGCAGGGGCAGCACATCCGCCGTCCGGTGCAGCGACCAGGCGGGATGTGCCAGCACCGCCAGCCCACCGCAGCGGTTGACGGCGTCGATGACCGCCTGCGGCCGAAGAGAGGAAGTCCGTTGCAGGTCGGGGCGTTCCCGCATCCCTACTCCTACGATGTGGAAGATCCCCTCCTGTGTGTAGCCACCCATATCATATTCGCATCCGGGCACCAGCAGCAGGCCGTCCCGATCCCCCTCCTCCGAAGGGATCCAGTGGTCGGTCAGCGCCAGAAAATCATAGCCGTGATCCCGATAGAGGGCCATGACCTCCTCCGGCGATTTCCGGCCGTCCGAACGGGTGGTGTGGGTGTGCAGGTTGCCTTTATACCAGATTGCGCCCTTTTCATCCTTTTCCATGCGGTACCATCCTTTCCCAATCACGATCGGTGCAAAACCAGTGTAGCGCAAAAAACGGGCGGATGTCAACGGCAGAAGGCCGGATCCGGAGATTTTTCCGAAACCGGGAAAGGACGGAGGGGCTGCGGGAGGGTTTACGGAGGCTGTCAGAAGCCGCCCTTGCCTTTCCCGGCGGGGTATGCTACAATATTCCCTATTACTGTGTTATTTGGAGGAGACATGATTACTGTAGCGGACGTCAGCCTGAATTTCAGCGGGCAGAATTTATTTTCCCATGTCAATTTGAAATTTACGCCGGGCAATTGCTACGGCGTCATCGGCGCCAACGGCGCGGGCAAATCCACCTTTTTGAAGATCCTTTCGGGGGAGCTGGAGCCCTCCACCGGCGAGGTCGTGGTGGACGACAAGACCCGTATGTCGGTGCTCAAGCAGGACCACTACGCCTTCGATGCGTTCACGGTGCTGGATACCATTATTCAGGGGAATCCGCGGCTGTATGAGATCATGCAGCAAAAGGACGCCTTGTATGCCAAGGAGGACTTTTCCGAGGAGGACGGGGTGCTCGCCTCCGAGCTGGAGGGGGAATTCGCCGAGCTCAACGGCTGGGAGGCGGAGACGGAGGCGGGCCGGATCCTGCAGGGGCTGGGGCTGGAAACCGCCAAGCTCATGGAATCCATGGGGGGACTGCCCGACCGGGAAAAGGTGAAGGTGCTGCTGGCCCAGGCGCTGTTCGGGCAGCCGGACATCATCCTGCTGGATGAGCCTACCAACGGCCTGGACGTGGCCTCCATCACCTGGCTGGAGGATTTTCTCATCGACTATCCCGGTACGGTCATCGTGGTATCCCACGACCGGCATTTCCTCAACAACGTCTGCACCCATATCGTGGATGTGGACTACACCAAGATCAAGATTTATGTGGGCAACTACGATTTCTGGTATGAATCCAGCCAGCTCATGCAGCGGATGATCAAGGATCAGAACAAGAAAAACGAGGATAAGATCCGGGAGCTGCAGAGCTTTATCGAGAGATTTTCCGCCAACAAATCCAAATCCCGGCAGGCGACCTCCCGGAAAAAGCTGATTGAGAAGCTGACGGTGGAGGAGATGCCCGCCTCCTCCCGCCGGTATCCGTACGTAGGGTTTCAGATGGATCGGGAAGCGGGAAAGGACATCCTCACCGTGGAGGGACTGAGCAAAACGGTGGACGGCGTGAAGGTGCTGCAGGACGTCACCTTCCGGGTGGCCAAGGGGGACAAAATCGCTTTTGTAGGAGAAAATGAAATCGCCGTGACCACCCTGTTCAGGATCCTGATGGAGGAAGAGAAGCCGGACGAGGGCTTCGTCAAGTGGGGAGTGAGCACCACCCAGTCCTATTTCCCCAAGGACAACACCGCTTTTTTTGAAAATGTGGATTTGAACATTCTCCAGTGGCTGCAGCAGTATGCGCCCGACCCGAAGGAGACCTATCTGCGGGGCTTCCTGGGCAAGATGCTTTTTTCCGGCGACGACGTGCTCAAGCCGGTGAGGGTGTTGTCCGGCGGTGAAAAGGTGCGGTGTATGCTTTCTCGGATGATGATGTTCGGCTCCAACGTGCTGGTGCTGGATCAGCCCACCAACCACCTGGATCTGGAATCCATCACCGCGGTCAACGACGGGCTGATCGAGTTCAAGGGCAATGTGCTGTTCGCATCCTATGACCATCAGTTCGTGCAGACGGTGGCCGACCGGATCATGGAGATTCTGCCGGACGGCAGCCTCGTGGATAAGCGGATGTCCTATGACGAATATCTGGAATGGCGGGCCTCCAGTGCTGTCTGACGGAGGCGTTCCCAGCAAACAGCGCGGTTAAATCCGCCGGCAAAGCCGGAGATGGGAAAGACCCCAAGAAGGACTCATAACCGGTGGGATTCTAAAGAGGCAGGGAATGATTCCTTCTTTTGTCTCAACGGCTCCGTCACCCGTGAAGGGGATCCCTCCTCTGTGCCACCTTCCCGAGGGCTTGCTGGCGGCTCGCTTCACGCGATGTTCCGTGCTAAAGCTCTCCGGAATGCATCTCCGCCGGCGAAGCCGCTGATTCCCAAATCAACAGTGAAAAAAGGAGAGGACGCAAAGCGTCCTCTCCTTTTGCTTGCTTTATTCTGCTCCCCTAGACGCACAGCGCGACCCCATCAACCGCCATCGGCCGGCGACACAGGGCTTGTCCTCCGTCAGCACGCCCGTCCCGTTTGATAATGGCCAGCGCAGGCCCATCTTCTGGGCATAAACCCAGGGTCAGTCGCGGCATCATTTCCGTAACCGGAGAGGGTGGGCAATGTGGCCGCCGTACCGGGCGGGAAAATCGTTGGAGAGGGGGCGCCGGATATGCCGATGCTGCGGTCGTCCCTCTCCCGCAGAGCTAGAAAGGCGTTTGCCCGTGGACCGACTGGAGGCGCGGTTCCGACGGAGGTTCTCCATTCGTTTTCCCTGGCCCATTTAATCCGGCGGAGCGCCGCCGTTGACCGCCCATTTCCCGCTGTCGGGAACGCCCGCTAAAGGTCCGCCGCCGCGGGAGGGGGAGGGGGGCAATCGTATATGCTTCCTGATCCCGCTCTTTTTGAGGGAGGATGGGCCGCAGTCAATCCAGCGGGATATCCGCCACCTGTTCCTGCCCGTCCCAGCTCCGATATCGCACCCGGATGAGGCCATCCCCCCACTGGATTTCCGCCTTTCCTCCCGAGAGGATGGGTTCGCCCCGCCGGGAGGAAAGGGTCGTTTTGTAGGAAAGAAAGGGTCCTTTCCGGACATAGAAGCTGGTCAGGGAGGTTCGGTAACCATCCTCCGTCTCCCTGGCCACCACCTCCACCCCCTGGGGAGAGGTATAATAGAAGAGCCGGGGTTCCTCTGGAGAGCAAACCCAGGCAAAGAACAGACAGAAAAGACCCGCCAGAAGGGCGGCGGCCGTTACCGCCGCTTTTTTCATACGGGACAGGTGGGACAGAAGAAGGGTGGCGAGGATGCACAAAGTCATCAGGGCCGTGAGAAAGCCCTGAACGCCGCCATAACCGCATCCGAACAGGAAGATGGACAGATTACGGCTGTTCAGCCAGGCGAGCAGCAGCTTCAGAGGAAGCAGAAGGAAAAAGGGGATCGCAAAGCAGATTCCCGCGGCATATTCCCTTTTGGTGTAGACGACATAGCCGTCGTCCTGGATTTCCATATCCATCCCTCCTCGCCGGGCTGGACGCCGGTTGGAAGTGCCTCATATTTGCCATATAATGAGTATATCGAAAACGCGCTGGAAAAGCAAGCTTTTTCCGCTTTCGTGGTGGGGGAGCGGGCGGGACGGGGATTTCAGGCGACTATCTTGGCAGGCGGCCGGAGGATCCGGATAACCATGGCTATGGGCTGGCTTGGAAAAGTCCGGAAGGGCGCGCCGTCGGCTGAACCCAAGCGGGCGCTGGCGGGTCTTCCTTGCTCCATGGCCGATAAGGGCGGTTCTCTTTCCGGGCGGCTGTTTTCCGCTGCCTGGTTCCCGTCGGCTTTCCCAGGGTCCTGCCATCTCTTCCTGGGGCGAGGGATTCCTCGAATCAATGAAAATCCCCCTCCCGGAAGGCTGAGGTCCGGGAGAGGAAGGGAATACAATATAAAAATATTTTCAAGATATACTTGACAGGATTGTGGCAAAAGTGTAGTATAATGGTGTGTGAATCTTTCACACACCCTCTTTCCCCGGCCGTCCATCTGTTTCAGATGGGCGGCTGCCCTTTTTTACGGGACAGACGGCGCTTGAAGAGGCCGTCTCATCAAGGGAGTCGGCAAGAGGCGGT
>CAKTTT010000065.1 GCA_934615635.1 uncultured Eubacteriales bacterium
CTTCCAGCGCGGCGGCATCCCCGTTGTTGATGGCCTCCAGCGCCTCGTGGGTTTCCTCTAGAAAATCGGTGCGGATGCTCTCGTGCGTCTGTTCCCGATCCCAGGGACAACCCTCCGGCGAACGCAGCAGCCGCATGATCTCCAGCAGATCGTCCACCGTATACGTCTCTTTCAAGGAAAATGAAACAGCCATAGCGCACCCTCATAAGCCGTGTAATGGAAAAGCCATCACCTATATTACCCTATCCAACCGTGTTTTTCAAGTGTTTGCGCGATTTTTTGCCCCTTGGGAAGCATTAAAATTTCTTCTCTCCGGATAGCCTTGAGCAAAAACAAGGCAAAGACGTAAATAATCGCTGCCACACAGATAGCCAGGGCGGTGGCTATCCGCTTGGACATCACCAGCCCCAGCAGCCCGTTGGAGGCCCAGGCGGCCGCGCCGCAGAGGACGGCGGCCAGCAGGGGCTTGACGAAAATCATCCGCCATTGCAGCCGCATATGCATCACATGCCGCAGCGCCGCCAGAGAGAGGAGCACCATCACGATGTAGCACGCCAGGGTGCTGTAGGCGGAGCCCATGATGTTGATCTGCGGGTTCATCACCAGCGTGGTGTTGAGAAGCAGCTTGACGGCGCCGCCTACCAGCACGATCTTGGCCGGGATGTCCGCCCGGCCCATGGCCTGGAGCATGGCGTTGATGGGACCCACCAGACAGATGAAGATGGTCGCCCAGCCCAGCACCGCCAACTGGGGCCCCGCCACGGCGGCGCTGGCGGAATTGTAGATCATATTGATGATCGGCTGCGCCAGCACCGACAGGCCCACCCCGGCGGGCAACGCCACCAGCAGGGTGATCCGCAGCACGGTGGAAACCATGCTGCGAAGCTGCTTCTTATCCTTGAGCGCCCAGGCGGAGGTAATCACCGGCAGGGCGCTGATTCCGAAGGTCAGCGTGATATTGGGCACCAGATTGACATAGGTGATGGCGATATCCCGGGTGCCGGTGAGAAAGCCCAGCATATCCGTGCTGTTGCTGGCCTCCATGGCCGCGCCGTAGATCTCCCGGATCACGTCGCCGTGGTTCGCCACCACCACCGCCAGGCTTTTCTGCAGCGATACCACGTCGATAATGTTGGTGAGCTGGGTGGCCAGGGTTCCCAGCGCCACAGGGATGGCGAAGCGCAGCAGCGCCCGGAAGGTGTAGCGGGAGGAATGGGGCTTGGGAGCGGCGGCCAGTTCCTGCCGGGTGACGCCGCTCCCGTGGCGGGCATAGCGGATCATCACATAAAACAAGGCGAGGAAAGACCCGGCGGTCACCCCCACCATGGCTCCCGCTGCCACATAGGGCAGGGTGAATTCCACCGCCTGATCCAGGCTCTCGGCCACTCGCCCGAACACCGGCTTGCCTTGGCTGTAGCACCATTTTCCGTATTCCATGGCCCCCGCCGCCAGGCCCAGGCCCAGAGCCAGTTTGCCCACCGCCTCCACAATCTGGGAGACGGCGGTGGGGATCATGTTCCGGGAACCCTCGTACACGCCGCGGTAAGCGGACACCAGACAGCAGAACAGAATGGCCGGCGCCATTACCATCATGGTAAGCTGGCTGTTGGGAATGTCGACAAACCGGGGATAGAAAAAGGAGACGCCGAACATCACCACCGTGCCAATGGAGCCGGTGACCAGAAACACCTTGAAGGCGGTGCGGAAGATCACCCGCACATCCCGGAAACGGCCCAGCGTGATGCTCTCCGACACCATCCGGGACACCGCGATGGGGAACCCGGCGGTACAAACGGTGTAAATGGGTACGTATACGTTGTAAGCGGTGGAGAAGTAACCGTTGGCCACCGTACTCATGCGCTGCAGCGGGATTTTGAAGAAGAGGGCGCCGATAACCTTCGTCAGGATGGCAGCCAGGGATAGGATCAGAGCTCCCTGCAGAAAGCTCTGCTTCTTGCGTTGACCCACACGGTTCAGTCCTCTCGTCTATACTCTCCGGCGACCCCGGGAATCAGCGGCGGGCGATGTCCAGCGCCCGTTTCCCCGCCTCGTACCGCACCCGTTCGATATCGATGGTGGAAAACGCCCCGTCCCGATAAAGAATCCGCCCGTCCACCATCGTCATGGCGACGTTGCCCCGTCCCGCGGCGTAAAGCAGATTGGACAGCGGGCTGTGCGCGGGCGTCATGGCTATTGTATCCATCCGCAGCGCCACTATGTCCGCCCGGAAACCCACTTTTATATCGCCGCAGTCGGCGCGCCCCTGGGAAAGCGCCCCTTCCCGGGTGGCCATGGACAGCGCCTCCGGAGCGGAAAGCGCGCAGGGGTCCAGAGAAACGCCCTTGGCGGTCAGCGCCGCCGCGCGCATCTCCTCCAGCATATCCAGGGCGTTGTTGCTGGCGGCGGAATCGGTGCCTATCGCCACCCGTATCCCCTTTTTCCGCAGCTTCTCCACCTGGGCGATCCCGCTGGCCAGCTTGAGGTTGCTTTTGACGCAGTGGGCGACGGTCAGATCGGGAGCCGCCGCCAGCAGCTCCATATCCGGCTCGGTCAGCCACACGCAGTGAGCCAGGGTCACTGGCTGATCCAGCACCCCCGCCTCCCGCATCACCGCCGCCGGCGTCATCCCATGGCGGGCGACGCATTCCAACTGCTCCTTGCGGGTCTCGGATAAATGGGTGTGCATCCGCACGCCGTATTCCGCCGCCAGCGCCGCCATATCGGCCAGGATGTCCGGCCTGGTGGTGTACTCCGCATGGGGAGACACGTCCACCAGGATCCGGCCCTGGGCGGCTCCATGGGCCGTGCGCAGCAGCTCCCTCGCATCCGCATAGGCCGGCAGCTCCCGGAAGGTCCGATCCGGATCAAAGCAGGAGGTTCCCCGGCCGATATTGGCTTTTATGCCGCTCTCCTCCACCGCCTGGACGATGCGGTCGCAGAAATAATACATATCGGTGAAGGAAACGGTACCGGAGGCCAGCATCTCGGCGATGCCCAGCAGGCTGCCCCAATATACGTCCTCACCCGTCAGCTTGTCTTCAAAGGGAAAAATCCGGTCGTTCAGCCACCGGTCCAGCGTCATATCGTCCCCATAGCCCCGCAGCAGCGTCATGGGAACGTGGGTATGGCTGTTAAAGAAGCCGGGGATCAGCAGCAGCTCACCCCGGAGCTCCTCCCCCCAGTCGCCTGCGGGGCGCTGCGTTCCCAGATAGGCCACCCGGCCGTCCCGTATCCCTACATACGCCTTGGACAGCAGCCCGCCGTCCGCCTGGATAACCGTCACCTCGGAAAAGAGCATATGAGGTTCCCTCCCTCTCAAAATACCGCGCCCGGATCACGGCACGGGAATATGGTGTGGACCTGTCTGCGTCGGCCGACCCCACCGCCTGTGAAAAAACGCCGCTCCACAAGGCGGAAAACCGAAGGCTTCTCCCACCCGCGCGGCTGAGATCTCCCTAGTCCTTGGCAAGCGCCTCCACCGCGGCTTCGATCAGGGCACAGAACCGGCCCGCCGCCTCGGCCGCCGCCACCGTGACCTCATCGTCGCTCACCACGCCGTCCGGCACCATGCCCGCCGCGAGATTGGTGATGCAGGATATCCCCAGCACCTCCATGCCGCATTGGGCGGCGGCAATGGCCTCCGGCACGGTGGACATCCCCACCGCATCCCCTCCCAGCAGCCGGAGGGCCCGGATTTCCGCCGGCGTCTCAAACTGGGGACCCGGCATGAAAGCGTATACCCCTTGACGCAGAGGGATGCGCAGCCGCCGCGCGCATCCCTCCGCCTTATCCTGCAGCGCGGGCGTATAGGCCCGGGTCATATCGAAAAAACGCTCCCCGAAAACCGGCGGGATCTGTCCCCGGGAGGGGCTTTCGGTAAAAAATTTCAGATGGTCGGTGATCAGCATGAGATCCCCCACCCGGAAGGTTTCGTTGATCCCCCCCGCGGCATTGGTCAAAATCAGCCGGCGAACCCCCAGCAGCCGGAACACCCGCACATAAAAACAAACCGTTTCCATATCATAGCCCTCATAATAATGAAAACGGCCGGACATAATCCAGACAGGCGCCCCGTTCAGCCGGCCGACGGTCAGCACGCCCGCATGGGAAGCCACCGTGGAGCGGGGGAAGCCGGGGATATCCCCATAAGGAATCCGCGCTTTTGCCTCCGCCTTCTCCGCCAGACTTCCCAAGCCGGAGCCCAGCACCACCGCCGTTCGGGGAAGTTCCTCCAGACGGCCCTGTAGAAAAGCGGCCGCCGCCTCATATTGCGTCAGCGGAATCATCCGCAGCCCTCCCTTGTAACACAGACATAGGGGCAGACCGCCAGGCCCCGCGCACAGCGCGGTCCTATCGGTTCGCCCCTATCCGTTTTATTGTGCTATTGCCCCGGTCTCATTCGGCCAGCTTGGCGCCGCATTTCTTGCAGTAAACGGCGTCGTCCTGATTGTCGGCGCCGCACTGCTTGCAGCGCTGCATTTTCTTGTAGGCGCTGATGGCCTCCCGGGCCTCTTCCAGCTTCTTGTTCAGCTCATCCAGCTTCAGGATGCACTCGTCCACCGTGGCGGAAACATCCTCTTCCGCCTTGCGGCCGTCGTACACCAGACGACCCAGCCCCTCCAGCGTGGCGGCGATATCCTTTTCAATCTCCGCGGCGGCCATCTTCAGACGAGTGGCCTCCAGCATATCCGAGGTCTTTTTCCCGGCGGCCTCCGCCATGGTTTTGGCTTTATACAGAACATCTTCAAACGTGGTCATTCTCTATCACTCCCGCTTTTATTTTCAGGATTCGTCTTTATTATACTCCAACTTTCCCGTCATCGCAAGGCATCCGGATATGAGAAATCCAGAATTTGCAATTTGTTCACACCTGCCGCCCGCTCATACCACGCCGCCGCCAAGGAACTCCCGCAGCAGCGATCGTTGCGGCACCCTCTCGGGCGGAAGCGGCTGGAACCGCCGCAGCGCCGCGGCCAGGGATTCCGCCCGCTGGGCGAAGGGACTATCCGCCGGCACCGCCTCCAGCAGCGGCAGCAGCTCGGCGGCAAAGACGCAGGGTTCATAGGCGTGGGTGGTATCCAACACCGTGTCCACCGTATCGACATAGGGGAACATATACAAGTTCTCCCCTCTCGTCACCTGCGGCCACATCGCCAGGGTTTCCTCCACCGGGCTGTTGCGGAATCGCTCGTCCCGCAGCAGTCGCCGCACCAGACGCAGCTCCCGGCTGGCCAACAGCTTCTCCCCCACGTCGTAAATCGGGGAGAGGGTGTTGATAAACACCTTGTACAGGTTTTCCGCCGGGAGATGCTCCTCGAATACCGGGTTGAGGGCGTGGATACCCTCGAAAATCACCACCGAATCATGCCCTGTTTCCAGCAGCCGGGTCTCCTCGGCGGGCCGGCCCTTCATAAAATCGAAAATCGGCAGCCGGGTGCGCCCTTCCTCCAATAACTGCCGCATGCACCGCTGCAGCCTGGGAAGATCCAGCGCCTCCAGCGCCTCGTAATCGTAGCTGCCGTCCTCCAGCCGGGGAGCCCGGCCCCGGCCGCAGTAAAAATCGTCCAGAGATACCTTGTGGGCATCCAGCCCCAGCTCCCGCAGCTCCTCGGTCAGCAGCACCGCCGTGGTGGTCTTGCCGGAGGAGGAGGGGCCGGACAGCATCACCAGGCAGCGGTCCCGGAGCCCCACGGCCAGGGCGCGGGCCAGCCCCTCCACCCCATCGGAATACCGCTGATTTTCCTCTTCTATAAAGGCCTCCGGGTTTTCCAGGGCCGAACGATTGATGTCCGCCAGCTTCAGCCGGCGTTTGGAAAACATTTTTTTCATAGACGAAACCCGTATCCTTTCCCTATTTCGGCCGCGGCCGGCAGACTGCACTGCCTTTATTGTATCCTCCACACGGAAAAAATGCATGAATAAAGGGCGAACTTTTTTAAGGCCTTTATCATCACTATACGGGCGGAGCGCCGTATCGGTTCCCGCATCGGGGAACAAACGCCCTCTTTCCCGCCGGGGGAGAGGCGGGATTCTTTTCAGGCGGGATAAAAAACCGCCGGGTTTTCCATACTAATACCGTACGGGAAGGGAGAAGGGGCCATGTCCAGGATCCGCTTGGAAAAAATCATCAAGATCGCCGCCGGATGCTGCCTGGCGCTGCTGATCGCGCAGGCCCTCGGCCTGCGGTACCCCACCTCGGTGGTCACCATCACCCTGTTGAGTATATTGGGTACCCGGCGGGAAACCTTCCGCATTGCCGGCAAGCGGTTCTACGCCTTCTTCGCGGCGCTGGCGGTCGCCCTGCCCTCTTTTTATCTTTTACACTATTCCGTCGCCGCGGTGGCGGTATATCTGCTCCTTTTCGTGATGGTCTGCCAGCTTCTGCGCATCGAGGAGGGGCTATCCATGAGCACCGTGCTGATGCTGCATTTCTGGAGCGCCCGTACCGTCGCCCTCAACGCCGTTCTCAACGAGCTGGCCCTGATGACCATCGGCATCGCCATGGGAATCCTGATGAACAGCTATATGCCGCGCCAGACCGCCGCCATCCGCGCCGACCAGCGCCGAATCGAGGAGCTGATGCGCCTGCTGTTGGGGGATCTGGCCGACTCTCTCCTTCGGCCGGGGGAAACGCTTACGGCAGACCGGCTGAGGGAGCTGGAGGCGTTGCTGCAGGTTTCCCGCAAGCGGGCCTTCGCCCACCGGGACAACTCCTTCAGCCGGGACATGGACTATTACGCCCGATATATGGAGATGCGATGGGAGCAGTACCGTATTCTGGAGCGGCTGTTCCTTGCCCGGGACCGGCTGACGGAGGTATCCCGTCCGGCCTATCTGGTGGCCAATTTCATGCGCACCATGGCCCTTTCCCTGCACGAATACAATAACGCTCAGGATCTGCTGCAGGAGCTGACCTTGATCCGCCGCCACTTTCAGTCCGGCGAGCTTCCCGTCACCCGACGGGAATTTGAAAACCGGGCGGTGCTGTACGAGATCGTATTCGAGCTGCGGCAGCTCCTGCTGCTCAAGCAGGGCTTCGCCGCCTCCCTCACCCCTTCTCAGATCCGCCTGTTCTGGAAGGAAGCGCCCATTCGCCCCGGCTGGGACTGAAAGGGACATCCAGGTAGCGGGGAGAAAAGCCGCTTGCCATCCGCTGCCCATGTCTGGCTTTTCCGCCGAACAGGAGAAAGCGGGGGGCAGAGAAGCGACAGCGAAGCGCGGTGTTCCGACCTCTCCCCCTCTCGGATATCCATGCACACGCGCTTTGGCGGCATCCCATCCGCCCCCCAAAACGCTGCCGCTTTTATCGGCCGGGAGCACAGCGGCCGGAAGGCATACGGCAACGTCCATCGGATCGCCGCGATGCGGATGTCGGCGTGGGGGAAGGATCCGCCAGCCTGTGCTGCGGCAGACCGCCGCAATACCGGGTTCTCCTGCGCGGCTGGCTAAAGGAGCCGTTCCTCTAATGATAGATAACGGCGCCGGCCAAAGGTAAACCCGGGGATGAAAAACTGTCATCCCCGGGTTTTTCCGTCACTGAGGACTCGCCGCAGGCGGCCGGCTGCATTTCTCCTCGTAAAACGTCCCGATTCGTCCCTTCCTTGCCAGCATCTCCTCGAACCGGGCGTTGTATTCATACGGAAACTTGAAATTGAATATCCGCTCCAGATAATCGGTTCCCGGCTGCTTGAGCTTGGTAACCGCTCCCGCGCCGCAGCCCAAAATGGTGTGGGTTTCATCCATGATGAAAACGTTGTACAGTCCCTCGCAGCCCGGCTTTGCCCATCCCACGTTCTCCTGGTTTCCGGCCGTGCGGCTCTGGCGATAGAGATAATAGGGACGGTAGCCGGCTTCAGGCAGACGTTCGGCGGAGAAAGCCACCATCCGCGCCGCCTCCCCCGCGCCGCCGTAATCGGCTCTGCGCTGGATCACCAGATTGGAGGCGCGCTTCATGGAAAGGGTGTGAACCGTCACGCTTTCGGGATCCAAGGCCAGGATTCCCTCCACCGTGGCCCGGAACCCTTCGTAATCGTCTCCCGGCAGGCCGGCGATAAGGTCGGTGTTGATGTGATCCATCCCGCAGCGGCGGGCCAGATCGTACGCCTCATAAAACTGCGCCGCCGTGTGGCGGCGGCCGATGGCCTCCAGCACCCGGTCCTGCAGGGTCTGGGGGTTGATGCTGATCCGGGATACCCCCGCCGCCTTCATGGCCCGGAATTTATCCGCCGTCACCGTATCCGGCCGGCCGGCCTCCACCGTGTACTCCCGCAGGTGGGAAAGATCGAAGCTCTCCCCGATGGTCTGCAGCAGCCGCGCTAGCTGTTCCGCCGTCAGGGTGGTGGGGGTTCCCCCGCCGAAATACACCGTCTCCAACCGCAGCCCCAAGGAGGCGGCGATCCGCCCGGTTTCCCGCAGCTCCTGCGTCAGCAGCTCCACATAGGCGGGAACCAGCTTGGCCGCCCGGGTGACGGTCTGGGAAACGAAGGAGCAGTAATCGCAGCGGCTGGGGCAGAAGGGGATGGAGACGTACAAGCTAAAGGAATCCGGCCGGGAAAGGGCCAGGATGGCGTCCTCCTGCTCCAGCGTCCGCAGCGCCAGCCCTGTCTTGCGCTCGCTCACCAGCAGCTTTTCCCGGTAATACCGCAGCGCTTCCTCCCGCCCGTACAGCCGCACCAGGCGGCGCAGCAGCTTGATGGGCCGCACGCCGGTGACGATTCCCCAATCCTGTCCGCAGCCGAACAGCCGCTCGAACAGGCGATAAAGCAGGGTGGCCATCTGCAGCTCACATTCCTCGCCGTAGGAAGGGTGGCCGTTGTCCACCTCGCAGACCAGCTCCTCCCGAAAATCCTCCAACTCGAGACGGCAGCGGATCACGGTTTTCCGCTCCCCCCGGCGCAGCTCCGTCGCCGCGACGGCTCCGCCGTCCCCTGCCGCTCCCGGCTCAGGGACCACCACCCTTTCCCGGGGCAGAAAGAGCCGGCAGATATTCTCCATTTCAAAGCGGTAATCGTGACCGCGAATCAGCAGCGTCATAAAGGCAGGCGTTCCTCTCCGTCAAAATGAAAATCAGTCGAAAAAGCTGTCGTTCATATAGGGGTTGCCCGCCCGTTCCTCTGCCAGCGTGGTGGCATCGTCATGGCCGGGCAGAAGGGTGTAGTCTCCGGGCAGCGCGGCCAGCCGATCCAGCGACCGCTTGAGCGCGTCGTAGCTGCCGCCGGGGAAATCCGTCCTCCCCACGCTGCCCCTGAACAGCGTATCGCCGGTAAACAGCACGTCCCCGCAGAGGAAGCAGCAGCTTCCCGGCGTGTGACCGGGGGTGTGGAGCACCGTCAGCCTCAGCTTGCCCGCCTCCACCACCTCTCCGTCCCGCAGCTTCCCCGCAGCGGACAAGGTCTGGCTGCCGCCGCCGGGCATCATATGGCACAGGCTGAGCTGCGGATCCGTCAGGGCGGGCCAATCCCCCTCCGGCGCCAGAATATCCGCGCCGGTGGCCGCCGCCACGTCCGCCGCCGCCTGCATATGATCGAAATGCACATGGGTCAGCAGGATATGTTTTACCTTCAGGTCCCGGGAACGGACGGCTTCTATAATCCTCTCCGCCTCCGCCCCGGGATCGATCACCACGGCGTCGCCCCCCGCCTCTGCAACCAGATAACAGTTGGCCTGAAGCATCCCTACCGGCAAACGAATGATCTGCATACGCTCTCTCCTTTATACCCGTTTACGCTTATTCCTTCACACGCTCATTTCCGCGCCCACTCCGCCGTGTCCAGCAGGATGGTCACCGGGCCGTCTCCTTCCATGGATACCCGCATATCCGCGCCAAAGCGGCCGGTTTCCACCTCCCGCACCCCGTTTATGCGAAGCTGCTCCACGAACCGCCGGTACAGCGGCTCCGCCCTCTCCGGCCGGGCTGCCGACAGGAATTCCGGGCGCCGCCCGTGGCGGCAGTCGGCGCACAGGGTGAAGTTGGACACCACCAGCGCACTGCCGTCAATGTCCCTCACCGACCGGTTCATCCGGCCCGTTTCATCCTCGAAGATCCGCAGCTCCGCCGCTTTTTTCGCCAGCCGGGCCGCCGCCGCCTCGTCATCCTCCGCCGTCACCCCCAGCAGCAGCAGGAACCCGCGGCCCACGGAAGCGATGCGTTCGCCCTCCGCCTCCACCGCGGCGGACAGGACCCGCTGTATAACCGCTTTCATCCTTCTTCACCTCGATTTCCGCGTCAGCGAAAATCCCCTTTCTGCGAAAATGACGCCGGTGGCGCGGCAGGCCGCCGGAAACCTTGAAATCCATTTCTCCGGCTTATTCCCTTGATTCCTCGCTGACACCGTAGCGGCCAAGCCGTCGTCGGGGGCCCTCCCCAACTCCTCTGCACCGGAAAATTCGAATGCTGTTGGAGAGCGCGCGACCCGATATGGCCCCATCCATGGACAACGCGGCGATAGCCTCCGTTCCCCGACCTAAAAACCAGTATAGCTCCCGACGCAGGCCACGCCCGATCCCCCTCTGAGGATAGCACATCAGGAGATAAGCCGCCAGACCCATGCCGCGGGCCGCCGATGCCGTAAAAGCAGGAAAAGTTCTCTCATCCGCCGTCGCCGTCCCCTCACGGCCGGCGCGGGCAATAAAGGCGGAGGGGCCGAACGCTTCCGCCCGCCTCCCCCTTGTCCCTTCTGCTCTCTTCTTCGGTCAAAAGCCGCTGCGCTCGATGTTGTATACCCCTTCAATCCGGGAGAGTCGGGCAATCACCGACTGAAGATGGTCCAGGCTGCTGACCCCCACGGTCAGGGTCATGGAGGCCTGGCCGTCCTTGGGTTCCCGGGCGTTGATGGCGTGAATCATCACATGCATGGACGCTAGCTGGGTGGTAACGTCCGCCAGCAGCGCCTGCCGATCCCGGGCCACCACGTGGAGGGTCGCCTTGAATTCATCACGCACGCTCTCCTCCCAGGATACCTTGATCCACCGCTCCGGCTCGGCGGCCAGAGAAATATCCCGCGGCACGTTGACGCAGTCCTTCTTATGAATGGAAACGCCGTAGCCCCGCGTGATAAAGCCGATGATGTCGTCTCCTGGGACGGGGTTGCAGCAGCGGGCGAATATAACCAGG
>CAKTTT010000066.1 GCA_934615635.1 uncultured Eubacteriales bacterium
GCGTACGGGCGGCCTATGGGGTGATGGCTATGCTTCGGCGTTTATCTCCCCTTCCCTACAACAGAGGAACCCTGGGAAGGAGAAAGGGCTAACCGACCTTTGCTTTTTCCCGCATTTCCAGCGGCATGGAGATCCTCTACACGCGCCGAGTCTCTGGGAATCTTTACTGGGACCACCAGAACCGGCTGCCGGGCGTGGGATTATGCCTCCCGGCGCAGCTCCCACGGCTCGAGGCGCTGTCGCCTCTTTGGGAGAGAGGCTCATCAATGCAAAGCACCAGGCGGCGGAGGTGTATTCAGGCCGATGAGGTGGCGATGGAACGCCCTTTTAATATCCGCTGAAAAGGCGCGATCTCAGAGGGATCAATCAGCCGGAGCTCCTCTGGAAACCCCGGGGAATGGTATAGGCCTTAGCGTTTTTTATGGTGCGCGAACTTAAAGTATAGATATGGCAATCAGCAGTTTGGGTATAGGAATTTAATAGCGGCATGACTTTGTAAAGTCTTTAAAATGAACAAAGAGGTAAACGCGTAACGGCTGGTATTTCACCTTTGGATATAGATAATCTTAGCTGTATGTACGACAGATTCGAACAAAAAGGACTGTAGGCTGCTATGAAGGATAAAATTATCGACTATTTACTCGAAAATGCCAATGCGTCATTGTTTTAAGAGTAAAGAAGGAAATATTACAAGATATTTCAGAGGAAGAGGAAAGAATTTTGGTTAACAAAATTCTGAAGGATAGGCATATTAACACGGCGGTTTCCAGTCAGAAGTCAAACGGTTGGTTCAGGGATTATTTTCATGGATCGGCCAATATGTTTGACAATATGGAGGTTGGACTGCGGTTTCTTGCGGAAAAGGGATTGCCTCCGGATCACCCGATTATATCAAGTGCTGTTCAGGCGTTGGTGAATACGCCGAAAACTGACGCCGCTTACGGCGTTCGTAAACCCATGACACGGCCTGAGGACGATTATGCATACACCGGCTGTGGAATATATCTGCCCAGGAGTTCCATTATCCTACGTGCAGGCTATGAAACAAAATTATCTAAGAGCGCCCCAATCGACTTAAACTTTGATATTGATTTTTCAGTGCAAGCCTTTCGGTCTGTGTTAAATGTCAACACGCCCGATAAAATTATAGAGATGCGCCGGGGAAAACCCTGCTTTAAAAAAGGGGTGCAGTGGCCGTGCATCTATCATTTGAGGATCCTGGCTTTCAGTGAAGGCTGGAGAAATAAAGAAAACATGGATTTAATCGGCGAATCCATATCCTCCCTATACGAATTTCCCTCTGTGGGGTTTGTGTACACATATTATTATGGCCAGTTGAAAGGGCCTTGTATGACCTTTGTTCACAATACGCCAATCAACGAAACGCTGGCGGACGGAACAGTCGGCGGAATGTATTTCGATCGCTTGGAATTGCTGGCTCGCTGCGGCGCTTTAACACGGGTGGAAGCTCTTAAAAAAGAATATGAGCTGCTGATGAATAGCCTGGATGAACATGCTTTTTTCACGATGAAGGTTCATAGCAAATACGCTTTAGGCTGGAGCCCGTATTTTGGTTTTGCTCTGGAAGAGGATTGGAGAACAAAAAACAGACAGCAATGCGATATCCTTTTTCGGATTTTGATGATCATGGTCAACAGGGAGAATACGCTGTAGTTTTTCTTGCTGACTTGGCACAAGTATGCGGATGTGCCGGAAGAGACATGAATACCAAAGAACGGATCGCGCCTTTCGGGGAGCGATCCGTTCTTCAGGCTATGCTGATCCGTTCGCTATAGCTTGAACCAAGCGAAAGCCAGCGTCTGAAAGACGCTGGCTTTTATATGCCTTTTAGGGACGGCTTTTTTGCCGCCTGTTTCCTTTTCACCATTCAACAGGAAAGCCTGAACCGGATGAGAAAGCTCCAATAGCAAGCGCACTTCCTCCGTCAATAGGGAGCGGCCTATCTTCCGTTATCGGACGACGTTTCCCTGATCCTGTGCTTTGTGTGTTTCTTTTCATCATACATGGCTGTTCAGCATGGAAGATGGGGTAGTTCAAGCGAAAACTCGTGTATGTATGCTATGTTGAAAGAGATAAAGCAGGATTCTGTCATTTTTCCGTGCGGTATGTTGCGGAGAAGAAATCAAAAGGACAAACATGCACGGTTGGTTTGGTGTGGAAGTGTCCCCGGCGATCAGCAGCCTGTTCGGTTTTGTGAGGCGATTCGAGTCGCCGACCTCTTGCGCCGCAGAGAAAAATATGCTATGCTACTCCTATATTGGTTGCGCGCGCAACTAAATTGGACGACGAGGTGAGGATATGATCCGTCTGATGGCAGCGATCAAATGCATTTCCCGCTGTTCCACCCTATACCGGGCGGAGGCCCTGGAGGCGGAGGGGCTGGGAGGCTACCAGCAGACCTATCTGCTGCATATTTGTGAAAAGCCCGGCATCACCCAGGAGGAGCTGGCGAGGAGAATCTATGTCAATAAAAGCAACGTCGCCCGCCAGGTGGCGGCGTTGGAGGAGGGGGGCTTCGTCACGCGCAGCACCGGGGAAACCGACCGTCGGCAGCAGCGCGTTTATCCCACCGAGAAAGGGAAACGGGCGTATCCCATGGTGATCCGGGTGATGGAGGAGTGGAGCCGGCAGCTTTTGGAGGGACTTGCCCCGGAGGAGCAGGAGGCGGTGGCCGGCCTGCTGGAGAAGATGAAGGACAGAGCGGTGGATATCCTTAAAAAACAGCGGGAAGGCAGGGGAGAGGCATGAAAAAAATCGCCGCCTATCTGCGTCCCTATCTGGGGCGCATGTCCCTGGGACTGCTTATCAAGTTTATCGGTACCATCATGGATCTGCTTTTGCCGTGGATTCTCGCCACCACCATCGACCATGTGGTGCCCACCAAAAGTATTCCCGCCATTTTGCTGTGGGGCGGGATGATGGTGGTCTGCTCGGTGGTGGCTCTGGTGGCCAACATCGTCGCCAACCGTATGGCCTCCCGGGTGGCGCGGGACACCACCCGGCGGATTCGGCACGATTTGTTTGACAAGATCGTCCGCCTCTCCTGTCGCCAGGTGGACGGCTTCTCCGTTCCCTCGCTGGAAGCACGGCTGACCTCCGATACCTATAATATCCATCAGATGATCGGCATGATGCAGCGCCTGGGCGTGCGGGCGCCCATCCTGCTGCTGGGCGGCGTTCTGGTCACCCTGACCCTGGAGCCGGTGCTGACGCTGGTGCTCCTGGCGGTGCTGCCCCTTATCGGGTTTGTGATCTGGCGCATCTCCAAAAAGGGGATTCCTTTGTATGGGGAGTTGCAAAAGGCGGTGGACCGCCTGATCCGTTCGGTGCGGGAAAAGGCTTCCGGTATCCGCGTCATCAAGGCCCTGTCCAAGGAAGCCTATGAAAAGGAGCGGTTTGCCGCCGTTAACCAGGAGGTGGTGGACCGGGAAACCCACGCCGCGGTTACCATGGCCGCCAGCAATCCGTTGATGAACCTGTTCCTGAATCTGGGCCTGACGCTGGTCATCGTGGCGGGCGCCTACCGCGTCAACGACGGGCTGACACAACCGGGTACCATCATCGCCTTTCTGACCTATTTTACCATTATTCTCAACGCCATGCTCTCCATCACCCGGATGTTCGTCCTCTATTCCAAGGGGAGCGCATCCGCAGGACGGATCGCGCAGGTGCTGGACACGCCGGAGGATCTCCTCCTGCTGCCGGAGGACCGGAGGGAGACGGGCGCGCATATTGCTTTCGAGCATGTTTCCTTCTCCTATAATAAAAACCGCAACGCCCTGACCGATATTCATTTTTCCCTGGCCCGAGGGGAAACGCTGGGCATCATCGGCGCCACCGGCAGCGGCAAGAGCACGCTGGCCGCGCTGCTGATGCGGCTGTATGATCCGGATCAGGGGGTTATCCGGATCAACGGGATCAACGTGGCCAGTCTGCCGCCGGAGGAGCTGCATACCCGGTTCGGCGTGGTGTTCCAGAATGATTTTCTCATGGAGGACACCATCGCGGGCAACATCAGCTTTGGACGCGGACTGTCGGAGGAGGATATCGCGGCGGCGGCGGCCTACGCGCAGGCGGAGTCCTTTATCGAGGAGCTGGAGGATGGATACGCCCACCGCCTGACCGCCCGGGGAACCAATCTGTCCGGCGGACAGAAGCAGCGGGTGCTCATCGCCCGCGCCCTGGCCGCCCGGCCGGAGATCCTCATTCTGGACGATGCCTCCAGCGCCCTGGACTATCGCACCGATGCCCGGCTGCGTCGGGCGGTGGGGGAGCATTTTGAGCAGACCACCACCATTGTAGTGGCCCAGCGGGTCAGCTCGGTCCGACAAGCGGATCATATTCTGGTGCTGGAGGAGGGCCGAATGCTGGGCTTCGGCACCCATGAGGAACTGATGGATTCCTGCGCGAGCTACCGGGAAATTGCGGAATCCCAGATGGGAGGGATGGCGGATGCCGGATAAGGAAAGGACCCGCCGGGGTCTGTTCGGCGGCAGGGCCTATATTCTGCCCCGTTTGTGGAAATACCTGGCCCGGTATAAATGGCTGCTGCTTCTGGCCGTGCTGCTGACGGTGTTCAGCAATCTGTTCGCTTTGGTGGGGCCGCTGCTATCCGGCTACGCCATCGACGCCATCGGGCCGGGGAAGGGGGCCGTCTGCTTTGAAAGGGTATTCTTCTATGCCGGCTGGATGGTGGGCTTTTATGCCCTGTCCTCGCTGCTGTCCTATATTCTGTCCGTCCTGATGATCCGCCTGAGCCAGAAGGTGGTTTACCAGATGCGCAGGGAGGTGGTGGATAAGCTGCTCAGCCTGCCGGTGGGCTTCTTCGACCGCACGCAGACGGGGGATATCGTCAGCCGCATCTCCTACGATATCGATACGGTCAACGCCTCCCTCTCCAACGATCTGCTGCAGATCTGTACCAGCTTTATCACCGTTTTCGGCTCCCTGCTCATGATGCTGCTGATCTCGCCGTTGCTGGTACTGGTGTTCGCCGTGACCGTCCCGCTCTCCATCCTGTTCACCAAGTATATGACCGGGCGGGTACGGCCCTTGTTCCGCAAACGTTCCGCCAAGCTGGGAGAGCTCAACGGCTTTGTGGAGGAAATCGTCTCCGGTTACCGGACCATCAAGGCCTACCATCAGGAGGACACCATGACCGGCCGGTTCGACGAGTGCAACGAGGAGGCCGTGCAGGCATACTATAACGCCGATTATTACGGCAGCATGACCGGGCCGGGGGTTAATTTCATCAACAATCTCTCCCTTTCCCTCATCAGCGTGTTTGGGGCGCTGCTATTTCTGTTCGGCAGGCTGACCCTGGGGAATCTTTCCTCCTTTGTCCTGTATTCCCGCAAATTTTCCGGCCCCATCAACGAGATGGCCAACATCATCAGCGAGCTGCAGTCCGCTTTTGCGGCGGCGGAGCGGGTTTTCCGTCTCATAGACGAGGAACCGGAGCCGGCGGACGCTCCCGGAGCTCTGCCGCTGGGCGAGACGGCGGGAGCGGTATCGGTGCGGCATGTGGATTTCGGCTATACTCCCGGGCGGATGATCCTTCACGATCTCCATCTGGAGGCGCCGCCCGGCAGCCTGATCGCGGTGGTTGGCCCCACGGGGGCGGGAAAAACCACCTTGATCAATCTGCTGATGCGTTTCTACGATCCGCAGAGCGGACAAATCTGCGTAGACGGTCGGGATATCCGGGAGGTTACCCGGAAAAGCCTGCGGCTGTCTTACACGATGGTGCTGCAGGATACCTGGCTGTTTTCCGGCACGGTGTTTGAAAATCTGGCTTACGGGAAAAAGGACGCCACGATGGAGGAGGTGGTGGCCGCGGCCAAGGCGGCGAAAATTCACCACACCATCTCCCAGCTCCCCCAGGGCTACGATACCGTCATCGACGACGACGGCGTGAACCTGTCCAAGGGGCAGAAGCAGCTTCTCACCATCGCCCGGGCGATGCTGCTGGACGCCCATATGCTCATCCTGGATGAAGCGACCTCCAATGTGGATACCCAGACGGAAAAGGAGATTCAGCGGGCTATGCAGAAGCTGATGAAGGGAAAGACCTGTTTCGTCATCGCCCACCGCCTCTCCACCATTCAAAATGCAGACCAGATTCTGGTCATCGACGGCGGCCGGGTGATCGAGCAGGGGAACCATGAGGAGCTTCTGGCCCGCAAGGGCTTTTACGCCGAGCTTTACCGTTCCCAGTTCCAGTAAGAGCGGTATCCGCATAACGGAAGCAGGCGTCTCCGGCCGGAGGCGCCTGCTTCCTGCAAGCAAACTGCCGTCCCCAAAGGAGGACGGCAGTTTGCTTTATTCCGAGATCTGCAGCGATTTCATGTAGTCCGCATCCACCCGAATGCTTTCCAGCAGCGGCAGGGTGTAGGCTTCCTGCTCCACGATCAGCTCCCGGGTGCCCTGCGCCAAGCCCAGACGGGCGATTTCCGGGAAATCCAGTATGCCCTTGCCCAGCTCCACGTTCTTGCGCTCGGCGTCGATCTCCTTGAGATGCAGCAGCGGGAAGCGGCCCGCGTGCTTTTGAATAAAGGCGATGGGATCCACGCCGGCGAAGGCCGCCCAGTACACATCCAGCTCGATTCCCAGATGAGGGGCGTTCTCCATCATATATTCCAGCAGGAATTTTCCCTCCACGGGGAAGAATTCATGGGCGTGGTTGTGATAGGCGAAGGGAATGCCCGCCTC
Source organism: uncultured Eubacteriales bacterium (assembly GCA_934615635.1). Taxonomy (GTDB): domain Bacteria; phylum Bacillota; class Clostridia; order Oscillospirales; family Acutalibacteraceae; genus CAKTXU01. The sequence goes on from CAKTTT010000066.1 coordinate 6,733, forward strand.
CTGAAACTTCAGGGCGCATTTGTCCAGGAAGACGCCGGCCTTGGCGGCGTCTTCCGCCGTCTGGATATCCATGCAGGGGCAGGCGGCGGAGCTTAGTCCCAGCTCCGCCGCGTAAGCCACGCAGCCGTCCAGATCCTTGGCCAGCAGATCCCAGCCGATGTGGGAGCCGGCGGGACGGAGCCCCAGGGAGGAAAGGATGGTCTTCATCTCCGCTGCGGGAATTCCGAAATAACCGCAGAATTCCACGCCGGTGTAGCCCGCCTCGGCGGCGGCCTTTAGCTGTTCCCGCAGGTCGGGAATATCCCGCACGGAAAAGAGCTGCAAGCTGAAATCCTTCATCTATGTTGCCTTCTTTCTCATAACCGGAGCGCCGGCGTCCTATGCGCCCCGCGGATGGTATCAGTCGAAATAAACGGCTTTGCCCGTCTTGGCGGAGGTGTAGATGGCTTCCAGGATTTCGCTGACCACCAGCGCCTGCTCCGGCAGAACCAGCGGCTGTTTATCCTCCAGAACGGCGTTGATCCACTGAGCCATATCCACCACCATGGGATCTCCGCCGCCCAGACCTTCATAGAAAGCGACGCCGCCTGCGCGCAGGTCGGGGGTTTCCACCACCGGACGTCCCCATTTGATCTTGTTGAACCGCAGGCCGTCGGGATCGATCATATCCGCGCCGCCCTTGGTGCCGCACAGGGTGGTCTGGGCTTCCTTCACATCCAGGGTGTTCAGCGCCCAACTGGATTCCAGCACGATGGTGGCGCCGTTTTCCATCTTGATGAAGCCGAAAGCGGAGTCCTCCACGGTGAAATCCTTCGGATCCCAGTCGCCCCAGGCGTTTCCAGTATCAGACTGATTGCAAAGTTTCCTAAAGGTCTGGCCCATGACGGACTTGGGCTTGTAGTTGTTCATCATCCACAGGGTCAGATCCAGCGCATGGGTGCCGATGTCGATCAGCGGACCGCCGCCCTGCTCATACTCGTTGAGGAAGACACCCCAATTGGGAACCGCGCGGCGGCGGACAGCGTGGGCCTTGGCGTAGTAGATCTCGCCCAGCTCGCCCTCGTCGCAGGCGCGTTTGAGCAGCAGGCAACGGGGATAGCAGCGATTCTGGTAGCCGATGGTGAGCTTTTTGCCAGTGCGCTTGGCTGCATCCAGCATCAGGCGGGCGTCGGCGGCGGTTTTGGCCATGGGCTTTTCGCACATGACGTGCTTGCCGGCCTCCAGAGCGGCCACCGTGATCTCGGCGTGGGAGCGGTTGGGGGTGCAGACATGGACGACGTCGATGCTCTTGTCTTCCAGCAGCTCATGATAGTCCACATACGCTTTGGCATCCGGCGTGCCGTAATCCTTGACGGCCTGCTCCGCCTTTTCGGGGACGATGTCGCAGAAAGCCACCATCTCCACCTTGTCCGCTAATTTTTTGAGGGAGGGCATGTGCTTGCCGTTGGCGATACCGCCGCAGCCGACGATGCCGATTCTCAGCTTTTCCATTCCAATACCTCCATATGCTTTCTGTACTCTCCCTCTTTACGCAGGGAGGTGCAACCTGTACACATCTTTATGTTACCCGCCTTTGGGTGGGTTTGCAATAACTTTATTTTTCTGTTTTTATAACAATATTTCACTTTGCCGGCCGCCCGTTTGCAGAGAGGGGGCTTGATGTGGTATACTGATAGTCTCATGTGACCTCCGTCTGGTTTGGCAGGGGAAAAACACGATAAAGCCGCCGGACGGTTCGACGGGGGAGCCCCCAATCCGCTTGTCGGGAGCGGGCCGCCCGTCTGGTTGGCCGGTTTTTTCGAAGGGGAGCGGCGGTCCGGCAGATGAGCGGCAGGGAACAGAAGATTCGGAAAGGGAAGGAACGGAGCATGGCACAGCGGGTGATGGTGGGAATGAGCGGCGGGGTAGATAGCTCGGTGGCGGCGCTGCTGCTCCAGCAGCAGGGCTGGCAGGTGACGGGGGTCACGCTGCGCCTGCGGGGCGGCCGGCTGCAGGAGCAGGGGGGCGAGGACGCGGAAAAGGATATCCAGGATGCCGCGCGGGTCTGCGCCGCCCTGGGGATCGCGCATCAGGTGCTGGATTTGTCCGAGGATTTCCGCCGCCATGTGGTGGACGCCTTCGCCCAGGAGTATCTGGCGGGGCGGACGCCCAATCCCTGCGTGGTGTGCAACCGCACCGTCAAATTTGGCGGGATGCTGGACTATGCCTTGGAGCAGGGGATGGATTGTGTGGCCACCGGGCACTATGCCCACGCGGCCTATGATCCGGAGACCGGGCGTTGGAAGCTCTATCGCGGCGGGTCGGCAAAGGATCAGAGCTATGTCCTATATGGTCTGTCCCAGCAGCAGCTTGCCCATATCCGCTTTCCCCTGTGGGGGATGGAAAAGGAGCAGGTGCGGGCGCTGGCAAGGGAGGCGGGACTGCCGGTGGCGGACAAAGGGGACAGTATGGAGATATGCTTCGTCCCCAAGGGCGGTCACGCCGCCTTTTTGGAATGGTATACCGGCGCCCCGATGAAGCCGGGAGATTTTGTGGATGAGACAGGGAAGGTTCTGGGACGGCATCAGGGGATAGGACGGTATACCATCGGTCAGCGCAAGGGGCTGGGAGTGGCCTTCGGCCGGCCGCGGTATGTGGTGCGGATCGATGCCGCCCGCAACGAGGTGGTGCTGGGGGAGGAAGGGCGGCAGACGGCCTCCTCTCTACTGGCCGACGATCTGCGGTACCTCTCCATCGTTCCTCCCTGCGGCCCCATACGGATCACGGCCCGTATCCGGTACCAAGCGCCGGACGCGCCGGCGCTGCTGACCCCCTTGGCGGACGGAACCGCCCGGGTGGATTTCGATGCGCCCCAGCGGTCGATAACGCCCGGACAGGCCGTGGTATTCTACGACGGGGATTTGGTGCTGGGAGGAGGCACGATCCGGCAGAGCCTATAAAGAGAAGGAGCACAGTAAAAGAGCCTGGGGAAACAAGGTTTCTCCCAGGCTCTTTCGCAAAGAGGAAGCCGCCGGCTCTACCGGCGGCTAGCAAGGGGCGAGGAAAGCGAGCCGCCGACGGCAACCCTCGTCGCCGATAGGCGGCCTTAAGGCGGCGCCCGTCCTCAACGGTCGGTTTCCCGACAAAGCCGCCATGTACCCTGGCCTCCATAAGGAACGGGCCTTATTGTTTTTTATAAAAGATGCTGTTGTCCGACCGGGCCCGGCTGGAATAATGGACGCTGAGCACCAGGCCGATGCCCAGGTACAGCATGGCTACCGAGCTGCCGCCCGCGCTGAAAAAGGGGAGGGTGATACCGATAACCGGCAGCAGGCGGACCACCATGCCGATGTTGATCATGGACTGAAAGCCGATCATCGCCATCACACCGACGCAAAGATACATCCCCAGCCTGTCCCGGGCGCCTAGAGCGTCCTTGAGAATGGCGGTCACAATGAGTATCAGGATCAGCAGCAGTGCCAGTGAGCCTATGAAACCGAATTCCTCCCCTGCCACGGTGAAGATGAAGTCGTTGTTCCGGGCGTAAAGGGAATACATCTCGCTGCCTCCGCCCTCCAGGTAGCCGGTTCCCCAAAGCTGACCGGAGCCCATGGCCCGCAAGGCCAGATACTGCTGCCAGCCCTCGTCCATCAAGTATTCATCCACCTTCACCAGGCTGAGGAAACGGGCTTTTTTATCGTCCGTCAGCAGATTCCACACCACCGGTACCGCCGCGGTGCCGCCCACGGCGGCGATGAGGAAGTACAGAGGCTTTAGCCCGGCCGCAAAAAGCATGGCCACAAAGATCAGCATGAACACCAGGGCGGTGCCGTCGTCCCCCTGCTTGAGGACCATCAGCACCGGCAGGGCGCCGTGGAGGCAGAGGAGAAGCACCGTGAGCGGGCGGTTGATATGATCCCGGACGGTGACCAGATGCTTGGAAAAGGTGATGATAAAGACGATCTTCATCAGCTCGGATGGCTGAAAGGTGCCGATGAGGGGGATGGAGAGCCAGGCGGTATCATCCGTGCCGGGTACCTGCAATCCCAGCGGAGTATAGGTCAAAAATACCAGCACAAAAGCCCCCGCCGCGTAAACCGGCCAGAAACGGCAGATGGTATCATAGTCGATTTTGGAGAGGATAACAGCGGCAATCAACCCTGCCAGGGAAGCGAGAGCCTGCATGAGAAAGGTTCTAGGACCGGTGGGATAGGTATGCACCGCCGAATACACCAGCAC
>CAKTTT010000067.1 GCA_934615635.1 uncultured Eubacteriales bacterium
TTTGGGTACCGCGCACGGTAAATTCGAAATAGGCATTACTGTAGCTGGTAAGCAGACCGTTCACCGAAGCGTTGACATAAGCCTCCGCAGCGCCTGCATCAGCCACCGCCAGAAGTCCCCGGTCCCCGGAGCGGATACCGAACACCGGCAGGGAATAATTCTCCTGGAAATTCTGCCGCTGAATCTGGCTATAAGACAGATCATCGCCATACACCTTCACATGATAGGTGGAAGTATTGGCAACATGTCCATTGTTGAAATGGATCAGCGAACCGCTTCCGCCCGCCATCAGCAGGTATCCCTCGGCGTCTTGGCCCTGGGCACCCATCATGGGCAGAATGCTGATGCTGAGAATCCGCGCTTCTCCCTCTTCCTTGATCTGAGCGGTATCGACTTCCGCCCGCACACTGTCTTCGTACAGCGTGTAAGTGACCGGAATCTCATAGCCCTCGTCCACAAAACGGAAGAGCACACGGATACCGTCATCCAGTTTGGTGACGGTAACGCCGTCTTTCTTCTGACTGGAAACATAGGTGTTTTTCGTCTTCACTGTTTTGGTCTCGGGAAGAACATCCTGTACAATCAGATGGGAATAGAGCTGATTTTTAATGGCGCCCGCTGCCACCTCGTCCAGTTCCCTGTCCGGGGGATTGCTGTACCACAGGGTGCCGTCCCGCATATCCTCCACCGCGAACAGGCCGGTGGCCATGTCGGCATACATGGCCACGTGCCCCTTTTGCGTGATAAAGGTCATCCCCTCGGGAGCCGTGCCGTGGGTAAACGTCCCTTGCGACTGGATAACCGTATCCGCCGGCGCCTGAATATCAGAGGGCCGCGGAGCTCCCGAACCGCTGGAGCAGGATACCAGCATACAAGCGGCGAGTATACAGCCGGTAATTGCAAGCAATTTTCTTTTCATGGCTTTTCCCTCCTACCTCCTGTATGCGATTTCCACATAAATGGATTCAAAGAACGCGTAAATCTGCTGGAACAAGGCCATAATCAAGATCATCATGAAGAGAATAACCGCTATACCCACAATCGTGAGCAGAATGACCAGAATCGTCTTACCTGATGAATACTGATGGACCGTTCGGATAACCTGGAACAGCAGGAACACCGACCAGAGAATACCGACCGCCAGGAACACCGTCAAAAACGCCTGCTCATCCAGGGTCATCACCTGAGAAAGGAAGATGTAAAGGAACTTGAAGATCAGATAGGGAGACAGCGCGTATGCGACGCCGGTGGAAATTTCCCCTATGCGTCCCTCGCCGCCCATGATGGAGCAAAGGCTCCAGTTGGAAATAACGAACAGCAGATACATCACAACGGTGGTGCAAAGCTGGATGAAGATATTCAAATCGTTGGGGTTGCTCTGATTAAACCGGAAGCCCGTGAACTGCCGTGCCAAAACCTCGATGGCGAAGAAGAGCACCAGGATAATCCCGACATACCCATAGCTCTTGTAGCGCGCGAACTTCATCTCATCCAGGGTTTCCAGCGGATGCGTCAGCAGCCGTTTCTGATACGCAAAAGCCAGATAGGAACGACGCCGGATCGGCTTCTCCTCCCTGCCGAACTTCACCTTGGCAAAAGCCAGGAACTTCTTGTTGGTAAGCACCAGCAGCAGGACAAGCAGCAGCAGCAGACCGATGACCACCAGAGGAATATTCTGACGAAGTATCTCGGAGCGGTACTGCTCAAACGCCTTGGATTCCCGTTCCCGGTTGAAAGCCAGCCGGAAGTTATCCACGGCCTCCTTGTATTCGCCCAGCTTGAGATAGGCCTCCCCCATGCCGGTATAAGCCATTTCATAGTTGGCGTTCAGGTCCAACACCTTCTGCCAAGGCTCCATGGCTTTCTGATATTCGCCTTCCCTATACAGCGACACCGCATCCAGGATCAGGCCGCCATACTCGGTGGGTTGGAACATGGTAATGGAGGAATTTCCGGAATCCAGCACATAAATGTTGTTTCCGTAGCTTTCCACCGCAGCCACCGCCGAGAAAGCACCCACCATACCGCCGGGAGATCCGAAATTGAATAACCGGTTGCCCTCCTGGTCGAAGGCGTAAACCCGGGAGCGCGTCAGATCCAATCCCAGGAGAACTTCATTGCTCATGATTTCCACATCGACGAAATTCGTCCCCAGAGAATTGCCCTTATACCAGACCCACTGCGCCTCACCGAAGTTTTCCGTAAAGGGATACACGTTTTGACTGAGATAGTTCAGCTTGCGGATCTGCTCCTTGCTCTCATTGGTATAATAAGAGCTGGTATAAATGAAGCCCTTGGAATCCATGTCGAAATTGGTAAAGGAAACCGGCACATACTGGGACATATTGTTCCGCATTTCCCTCGGCATAAGCATTTTCCAAATACGGTCCACAACCACCCTGAGGGATGCCGTTACCTGGGCACTTCCATAGAAGGACAGGAATTCGCCCTCATCGCTGAACATGATAACACCCTGATACACGCCATCGGACAGAACATAGACCACGCCGGACTGATCGGCCAGTATCTTACTGGGCTGATAGATCTCGGACGTATAAGCGGCGCTGTCCGGCTTGGTGTATTCCCGCTGAATAACGCCGTTCATATCCAGCTTCAGCGCTCTGCCGTTTTTGCCGTCGGCCACATAAATAGACCCGTTGCCCACAAAGATACCGTTGGGCTCGTTCATGGGGGAATCCTCGCCGGCCTGCGTCTTTACCGTAATGGTCTTCTGCAGCTCCAAATCGGCATTGAGAACCAAAATCTGCCCGGAAGTGTCCAGCACATACAGCAGACCGCTACCGTCGAAGTAAAAGTCGCTCGGCTTCCGGATGCCGGCAACGCCTTCCATATTGTTCAGCTTTACCTTTGTCACCGGATCATACACATCCGGCGATGCCACACCTGCTACCCACTCGGTATTATTATAGGAATAATAAGGGTTATCCGCGCTGACTGTCACCAGAAGCAAGCAGAACAGCAACAGGATACATAAGCTCCTTCTCAACGTCTTCAACTCGATGCCTCCCTCCTTGCGTCAATCTTTCATACCCGAGCTGGCCATCGTTTCCATGACGTTGCTCTGTGTCAAGATGAAAATCAATATCGGCGGAATAACCAGGATAACCGCCGTTGCCGCACTGACGCCCATCCGGGCGACGCCGCTGGCCGAAATCTGCGTCAGCAAAGTGGGCAGGCTCTTGAGCTGTTCCGAATAAATGAAGGAGGTGTCCGACCGGCTCCAGATAGCCCCGAAGGAAAACACAATCATCGTCAGCCACACCGCCTTCATCGACGGCATGATGATCCTCCAGAAAATGGTGCCCTCCGAAGCGCCGTCGATCCGAGCGGATTCCAGCACGGAATCCGGAAAGCCCAGCAGATTCTGTCTCATCAGGTACAAGCCCATGGGATACGCCGCGGCCGGAATGATGAGAGCGATGTATTTGTCCACCCAGCCCAGGCTGGAGATGAGGATATACTGGGGCAGGAACACCACGTCATATGTAAACAGCAGGGCCAAAACCACCAGATTGAACAAGAAGTTCTTGCCGACAAAATTGTGTTTGGCCAAAGGATAGGCCGCCATACAAGCGAAGATCACCTGAAGGGCGGTAGTGGTGATCGAGATAAACAAGCTATTGAAGAGATACCGTGAAAACGGCACCCACAAATCGGAAGCCAAGGCAAACAGGTTGCTAAAGTTGTCCAGCGTGGGCCGATTCACCCAAAAGCGCGGAGGAAATATGAATATTTCCTCCATCGGCTTTAAAGACTGCAACAGCATATACAACAGCGGTACGAACATGACCACGCCAACCAGACACAGGAACAAAATTACCATCAAATTGCCGGCTCTGGAACGGCTTAGCCTCTTTTTTGAATAGGCACTCATCTTTATTTCCCCCCGGTCGAATCCTTATTCGTCAGCTTCATCATAATCCAGAGTCGTCAATCGCTCTTGATAATCAGCGAAATTACGTTACGGGTCAAAATCATGAAGAGGAACAAAATGGTTGCGATGGCGCTGGCATAGCCCATCTCCATCCGGATGGTACCCGTATCCAAAATGTGCGCCACGATCGTCGTGGTGGAATAGTTGGTGCTGGGGAAGCCCGTCAACGTCATCGGTATGGCGGCGACGGAGAAGGAGGCGGCGATCTGCATAACAGCGCCGAACATCAACTGAGGCCGCATACTGGACAGGGTGAGATACCAGAACTCCTGGAAGCGGTTTTTGATGCCGTCGATGGCGCCCGCCTCGTAGATGGAGGAATCAATAGTCTGGAAGCCGGCGATAAAGGAAAGGAAGCCGGTACCAAGACTCAACCAAATCTGAATAACGATAACTACGCCGAAGTTATAGTTGGGATCGGTCAGCCACAGGATGGGGCCATCCAGGATGCCGAGCTGCATGAGGGTGCTGTTGACCAGGCCGTAGCTGTCGCCGCTGAAAATATAGGACCAGATCAGAATGGCGCTGCCCGTCAGAGAGGGCGCATAAAAGATAACCGTAAAGAGCAGCCGCAGCTTCCGTCCCACCTCGTTCACCAGCCACGCCAGGCCCAGACAAAGCAGATAGCAGACGGGGCCGGTGACAAAGGCCATGATCAGGGTGTTCTTCACCGCTATCATGAAAACGTCGTCATTTAGAAACATCCGGATATAGTTATCGATACCCACAAAGGAAGGAATCGAAACCATATTGAAATCCGTAAAGCTCAAAACCATGGATGCGAGAACCGGCAGCACTGTGAAGACGAAAAAGAGAATCATAAAGGGCAGCAGGAACAAATAGCTGCTTTTCCCATTTCTAATCCGTCTTCCCAGCGATATACTGTCGGTGTTCTTTTGCTTTTTCCCCAAGACAGTCCATCCCCCTTATCGCAGATTATCGATTTCTTTCTTTTTACGAGCCAGCTCGTCGTTAATCTTCTGAATCTGCTCCATCAGAGATTCACGGTAATTCTCCTCGTTGAAGCGCACATTCCGGAAAGCGTTGTCGATGCCGCGGGTGGTGTAGTAGCCGCCCACCACTTCCGGGATTTCCTTGATATAGGACATCTGCTCCTTCAAAATCGAAAGCTCGCTGTCGGTCCAGGGCAGATATTCCATAGCCGCGACATTGGCAGGAGCATAACGGGAAGCCGTTCCCATCAGCATTTCCAGCGAAAGGCCGTAATTCGCCTGGGCCTCCGCCGACGTCCACCACTGGATGAATTTCCAGGAAGCCTCCGGATTCGCGGTATCGCTCAACATAACCGCGGCCGAACCCGTGGCGCCCTGAGAGCGGTCGATCTTCCCATCGCGCTCGGTGCCGGGGATCAGCGCGATATCCCACAGCCCATTGATTTCGGGAGCCGCCGCCTTAAGCTGGTTGTACTGGCTGTAAAGCTGAATGCTGATCGGCGTTTCACCCGCACGGAAACGGTTGTAGAAGTTGTATTCCAGCTCGAAGCCGTAAAGGGAATAGAACTCCGTCCACTCTTTAAAGGCGGACATGGCCGCGGTGGTATCCAGGTTCACCTCTGTCAGGTCGTCTTTATAATAGCTGCCGCCCCTCTGCAGGAACAACGCCGGGAAAATATCCTTGGCGCCCATGCCGACGTCAACCGTGCTCTGGTTGTTCAGCACCGTGTAGGGAAGTCCGAACATCAAGCTCTGTCTCTGCAGGATGGGAATCATCGCGTACACGTCTTCCCAGGTCTGGGGAACCTCCAGGTTGAGTTCCGCCAGAATATCCTTGCGATAGAACATCACCAGATAGTCCAGCGTAACCGGCATGGCGTACACGCCGCCGTTATAGGTATACGGTACGAGGCCGTCTTCGGCGAACCAGCTCTTCATTTCCTCGAAGCCTTCAAACTGGGAGAGCTCCATCAACACCTTACGGGCCGCCAGGTTGATGGGCTGGCCGCGGGCAACGTTCATCACCACGTCCGGCGCCGTTCCCGCCAGAACCGCCTGCGTCAGCGAGATCTGCACCAGCTTGATGTTCACGCCTATGCCATGCTGCAGCGTGAAGTCGCTGTCGATCTGCTGCTTGAGGATTTCCGCCTGCTCACGGCCGCCGTTGAACCACACCTCGATCTGCTCCGTGGCGGAGCCGTCCGCCGTGCCGCTGATGGAAACGTAGTCATTGGTAAAGGAGCCAAAGAAGGCCTTGACCTGGAAAACCAGGGACTGCCAGAAGCTGGCCTCCGTCTTGCCGACCGTGTAATCCTCCCCCATCACCATAATGTAATCGATGGTGAGGGGCTGCTCCAGCAGTACCAGCAGCAGGGTGGAAACCGCCGAGATATTGGACTTATACCGCTCCAGCTGATCCGGGATAACAATGGAGTCGTCCACAAAATCCTCCAACTGGGCAATCATCTGCTGCAGGATGCTCGTCTGTCCGCCCTTGGTGTTGGACAGCCGCTCTACCTCGCTGAGAATGCTTTTGAACTCGGTGATCAGCTCCTTGAAAATCGGGAGCATTTCGGGAATTTCCTTTTCCAGATTGAAATCCCGGTAGGGGTCGGGGGTGGTGCCGGTGATCATGATGATCTTCCGATATATGTAATTCAGCACATAAATGGCGTCTTCCAGCCGTTTCGCCAGCTCACCGCTCTCCCCGGTGGTAACCTCCATCTCCAGGGTGTGCTCGCCGGCCTCCAAATACATCAGATAGGGTTCGTCTCCGCCAAACGTATAGAAGCCCCATTTTTCCGAATAGGGGAAGGTCATGCCTTCCATCTCCGAAAAGAGCAGCTTGCCGTCAACCGTCAGCCTTCTGGAAACCGCCACGCCTTCGGAATGACTCTGCTTCGCCCGCATACCGATTTTGTAATATCCATCTTTAGGCACCGAGAAGGAATAGGACACCGTCTGTCCGGGCGTTTTGAAGGCGGTGCCGCTGAGAACGTTGAGCTTGAGCAATACCGGATCATTGGGCATGGTGGCCGCGCTGGTGCGGTCTCTCGCCGGTACCAGGGAAGATTCGTTTTTCCACAAAATATCTTCCGCCTGCACCCGCTCCATGTAATCGTTCGCGGTGTGCTCGCCCTTGTCCTTCAAATACTCCTCATAGGAAACCGGCTGCTCGTTATACAGCGTTATGCTCTCGACCTCTACATAACCGTCGTCGACTTCCAGCGTAATCTGATTGCTTCCCTTGGTAAAGTGGAAATAATACTCCCGCACATACCCGGATTCGTCCAGCAGATCCATCTCCGTCATCTCCAGGACCTGCTTCTGTGCGGGCTTCAGGTCGTTGCCGTTGGCGTCCTGGGTGATCTCCCCAGCATCCGCCCAGATCCGCGGCAGCTCCAGCCCTTCCGCCTGCTCAAACGGAAGCTCTCCGTTAAGCTTGACCGTCAGCTTACTGTTGAGTATGACGCTGTCGTCCGTGTAGCGGTAACGCAGACGCAGACGATAAAAGCCCTCTTCAGGCACATCCGCAGTCCAGGTCGCCCGTCCGTTCTTATCGAACTGAACATTCTGCCCATCCTGCCCGGCGCTCAAAGAGGTGTTTTCGTCCAAGACCGCCTTATCGGTCTTCAGAGTAAGCGTATGCAGGGGTCGTACATTGTCGAACTTGTCCCGGTAAAAGAAATAGTGGGTTTCATCGATTCGTTGCCCGCTTATATCCGTAATGTACTGGTAGTTGTCGTCGTTTGACCCCTCGGCATGTGCAATGGGGGCGGCAACCGCCATACTGCTGCATGCGAGGATTACCGCCATAGCCGATGCTATGCCTTTGCGCAACGTCATAATCCCAACCTGCCCTTTCTGTCAATATTAATAGTCGGACTCCGCTTAATCTTACGAAGTTTATCATAGCACTTTGCGACCGTTTTGTAAACTATTTCGCTCGAAAAAATAAAAAAATGTTTTTTTAGGGGCCTATTTTAATGATTATAACCAATAACCCCCTTGACAAACGCACTTTCCACGCCGTATACTGACCTCGTACACAATAGTGCTGTTTTTATTCCATATTATAAGATGCATCGAATCCCGCCCCATTTTCGCCGCAATTTATCTGGATTCATCGTCGATTTTGCCAATGCAAAGGAGTAAGAGGTTTTATGCTCATCCATCAGCTCGCGCGGACAAACGTTCCGCAAAACCAGGTGGCCGTATTCTGGCTCGGCCAAGCCGGTTTTCTCTTCAAAAAATCCGACGGAACCCTGATCGCCGTCGACCCCTACCTGTCCGATTGCTGCGAACGGTATTTCGGCTTTAAGCGGTTGATGCCCCATCTTATCGCCGCGGACGAACTGCAGCCCGACCTGCTGGTGATCACCCACGCCCATTACGATCATTTTGATCCGGATGCGGTGCCCCAGCTTCTGGCCGACGGCGGCACGCTTCTGGCGGCGGCGGATTGCTGCGCCGAATGCGAGCGCCTGGGGATTCCCACCCAGGAAAAGGTCCGATTTTTGCGGGTGGGCGACGTCGCCCGGGTGCAGGGATCGCAGATCACTGCCATGCCCTGCGATCACGGGGAGGCGACTCCGGATGCCCTGGGCCTTTTGCTGGAAATCGACGGAAAGCGGATCTATATCGCCGGCGACACCTGCCTGCGCAGGGATTATTTCGCCTCCCCCGCCCTGCAAAACCTGGATCTGGCCATTCTCCCCATCAACGGCGCTTTCGGCAACATGAACGAGACGGAGGCGGCCGAGGCCGCCAGCCTGATCCGCCCCGCCCTCACTCTTCCCTGCCATTTCTGGAACTTTGCCGAGCATGGCGGAAACCCGGGGGTGTTCGCGGAGGAGATGCAAAAGCGCGGACTGCCTTACCGCCTGCTTTCCATGGGCGGCCATATGCTGCTGTAATTTATCCGAAAGGATGGAATCGTTTTCATGACTTCTGCTGGCTTTTACAAAGATCGCCCGGCCATTCGTGTGGATACCGGCGTTCTCACTGCCTTGTTTCTGCCGGAGGACGGCGGCAAGCTGGCCTCTCTCAAGGCCAGGGACGGCTACGAATACCTGTACCAGGGACCGGAGTCCCGCTACCGCCGGCTGACGGTGGACGGCAGCTACATAGAAGCGGAGTGCAGCGGGTGGGACGATATGTTCCCCACCATCGACCCCTACCAGCCGGAGGGGCTTCCCCCTTACCCGGATCATGGAGAGATCTGCCGGATTCCCCTGGAACACATCCACGGGGCGGACAGCGACCTGCTGCGGGCGGATTCCCGCCTTTTTCCCGTCTCCTTTTCCAAGGAGATCCGGGCGCTGAAGGACGGCGGGCTGTCCCTGCGCTACACCCTGCGCAACGACGGCCGGGAACCCTTTCCCTGCCTGTGGGCGGCTCATTGTATGCTGCGGGCGGAGGATGAGGCGGAGGTCCTCACCCCTTACGCCCCCGACGCGCCGATCCGCCTGATGTTCGGCCCGGATGGGCGGTCCCGCCATCGTCTGTCCAATGACCCCGGCAACGACAGCGCCTATAAATACTATTATACCGATCCGATTCCCGAGGGATGGTGCGGCTGCCGGTATCCCGGCCGAAAGGAAACCCTTCTTCTCCGGTACGATCCGCGGGAGATTCCCTGGCTGGCCGTCTGGCTGAACAATGGAGAGTTCAAGGGGATTCGAAACATCGCGCTGGAACCCTGCACCGCCCCCTACGACCGGCCGGACGCCGCCGCGCCGGGGGAGCGCCAGCTCCTGCCGCCGGGCAGCGAAACCACGTTTACTTTGTGCATCCACATCATAAAGGAGGACTAATCCCATGAAAGCACTTGTTGTCGAATCCCCCCGCCATGCCGTCTTCAAGGACATTCCCACTCCCGTTCCTCAGGGCCACGAGGTCCTGGCCAAGGTTGTCCGCGCCGGGATCTGCGGCACCGACAATGCCATTTACACCGGCGACTGCAGCTTTGTGCGCGACGGGCTGATCAAATATCCCGTACGCTTCGGCCACGAATGGTCGGGCGTGGTGGAGGCCGTGGGCAGCGAGGTGACGGATTTCAAAAAGGGCGACCGGATCGTCTCCGATAACGGCGTTAGCTGCGGCAAATGTCCCGCCTGCCTGGAAAAACGGTACGGCGACTGCCCCCACAACCGCGCCGTGGGCACGGTCAATTGTTGGGACGGCTGCTTCGCAGAATATTTTCTCATTCCCGATTACCACGTCTATCACCTGGAGGATTCCATCACGCTGGACCAGGCCGCGCTGATTGAGCCGATGTCCATCGCTTATGACGGTTTCCGTGACGTTGCCCTGAACGCCGACAGCACGGTGGCCGTCATCGGCACCGGTCCCATCGGGATGACGGCGGTGGCGCTGGCGAAGCATTACGGCGCCGGCAAAATCATCATGGTCGGCCGCCGGGATTCCAAGCTGGCCGTCGCCTCCCAGGTGGGCGCCACCGATCTGGTGAACAACACGCAGACCGACGCCGTCCAGGCGGTAATGGAGATAACCGGGGGCCAGGGCGCCGATCTGGTGCTGGAAACCGCGGGCACGGAAAGCTGTTTGCGGGATGCCATCCGTATGGCGAAAAAGAGCGGACAGATTTCGGTGATCGCCTTCTATGAAAAAGAGGTGGGCAATCTGCCCATTGACCGGCTGGTGCTGGATTGCGTCCGTCTCCAGGGCGCGGCGGGACATTTCGGCAACATCGA
>CAKTTT010000068.1 GCA_934615635.1 uncultured Eubacteriales bacterium
TGTTCTTTGCGGGGTCTCCCCCGCTCTTTCCTTAACGGGTTTCTTCTTCCTTCACGTTGTTTAATTTTCAAGGTCCCATTCCGCTATATTTTGTAATAAACATAGCAGGCCACCGTAACAGCTATGAGGTGGACATTCAGTATAACACAACGTGACCGTTCTGTCAATACCTTTTGTTCCCCTGCCTTGCGACAGCTTTATTAGGATATCACTTTTGTTTCGAACTGTCAATGGCTTTTTCGAAATAAAATTAAATAATTTTGCTTTTTTCGATTAGAGGGCTGTCCGGCTTTATATAATTTGAAAAATAACCTTTTATTAAGGATAAAAATAAAACTGATCTGGCAGGGATAAAATGCGTTGATCTCTTGAAGCAAGGGCAAGGATTTGATATACTAAGGGAATAACACAAAGGGGTGAGCGGCATGCCAATTAAAATTTCCAATCATCTGCCGGCGGCAAAAATTCTGGAGTCGGAAAATATCTTCGTGATGACCGAGGAGCGAGCGACGCATCAGGATATCCGCCCTTTGCAGATTCTCATATTAAATTTGATGCCCACCAAAATCGAGACAGAAACGCAACTGCTGCGGCTGCTGGGCAACAGTCCGCTGCAATTAGATATCGATCTGCTGCAGACCGTTACCCATATTTCCAAAAACACCTCCCGGGAGCATCTGCTGGAATTTTATCAGACCTTCGCCGACGTGCAGAAAAACAAATACGACGGTATGATCATCACCGGCGCGCCGGTAGAAAGCTTGGATTTTACGCAGGTGGATTACTGGGACGAGTTGTGCGAAATCATGGACTGGTCTGTCACCAACGTGTATTCCACGCTTCACATCTGCTGGGGCGCCCAGGCGGGCTTGTATCATCATCATCACATCCCCAAGTATCCCCTGCCCCAAAAGCTGTCGGGGATTTTCCGCCACCGCCTCATCGATCCGCAGCATCCGCTGACCCGCGGTTTCGACGAGATGTTCTATATCCCCCATTCCCGTTACACCGAGGTTCACCAGGACGATATTGACAAAAAAGAGTCCCTCCAGCTTCTGGCCCTGTCCGAAACAGCCGGCGCGGCGATTATCGCCACCAAGGATGCCCGGCAGGTCTTTATCACCGGTCACTGCGAATATGACCGCTACACCCTGGCCAATGAATATAAGCGGGATTTGGCCCGAGGCATTCATCCTGCCCTCCCGCAGAATTATTTCCCCGGCAATGATCCCGACGCCGTACCGCCGCTGGTATGGCGCGGCCACGCCAACCTGCTTTTTGCCAATTGGCTCAATTATTTCGTCTATCAGCAAACCCCCTACGACATCACCGCCATCACCTGAAGCGGGAACACCATATAAAGGGCTGGTGCAAACTTTTGCACCAGCCCCTTTTGCCGCAACCCTTATTTCCTTTTATGATAAACCGAGATCTTCCTTCAGATACATCTGAATCTCGGTAAAGGGAATGGAAAATTCCACCGTTCCCATGGAATGGGGAAACCACTCCAGTTCCCGGATGACGATCACCAAAGCCGAATCGGTGATATAAAAATTCTCCTTGCCGGTGATCCCGGTGAACGGCGACAACAACTGGCCTTCCAGTCCCCGGTCTTTCAACTGCTCTCGGATGATCCGGTCAAGCGCCTCCTTATAGGACGCATCGCTGGCAAACAGATCTTCCATTTGCAGCGTCCGTCCGGTTATGGAGGAAATGGTGAGACCGGTTTTCACATCCAGGCCATTGGCGCCGCCCGCATACAAGTAATCGCTGAACAGCAGGCTGACGAGTCCGCCGCTGTTGCGCTTCACCTCATAATAGTATATGCCTTCCACGACACGCTCCGGCCCGTCGCCGTTCGGCAGTGTCAGCACAGCGGCTTTGGCTCTGGCCAAGGCGCAGTTCATCCATTCCCGCATCTGATTGTTGAGATCCGTCTGTTTGCTTTTATCCTGTACGCCATTGAACTGGGGATAAACGCCGTCAAAGTGCATTTTTTCCGTTTGTACCTGTTTCTGTACACCGTAAACCGTGACGCTTCCCACATTGGCCGGCGGCACGGAAAGCATCAGGGCCGGCGCCAGGAGAGCCGCCAGCAGCATTTTCATAGCCAGCCCCATTTCTTCGCCGACGGTCGTAAAGAAGGCGGAATGTCGGCGAGAAAACCGCCTTCTTTGAGTTGCGGCTCCTTTAGGATATGCGTAAAACGACGAAAAAACAGGGGGAATTTCATACAAAAAACCAACCATAACTTTACAGCGGCTTCATTGACAATCCGCCGCCGGAATGAGACAATATAACGCAGGGAGGTGTCGTGATGGGTAGAACGCGAAACAACAAATTTACAAAAGCGGAAAAAAGCTGGATTCTGTACGACTGGGCCAACTCCGTGTACGCCACCAACATGATGGCGGCGATATTTCCGATTTACTACGCCGGCGTCGCGGGGGACGCGGGCGACAAATGGTGGGGCATCGGCGTTTCCGCCGCTTCCCTGATCGTCGCGGTAATGGCGCCCTTTCTGGGCGCTTTCGGCGACTTCCGGGGCATGAAAAAGAAGCTGCTCATCCTTTTTCTGGCGCTGGGCGTGGGCTTTACGGCGGTGACGGCCTTCACCGGAAGCTGGCAGCTCATGCTGGTGGGATACGTGATCTCCCACATCGGTTTTTCCGGAGCCAATGTATTCTATGATTCCTTTCTGACGGATGTTACCACCAACGAGCGTATGGACCGGGTTTCCTCCTGGGGCTACGCCATGGGATATCTGGGCGGCAGCACCATCCCCTTCGTCATCTCCATCGTCCTGCTGCTGCTCACCGATTTCAGTATTCCCGCCGTGAAAGCCTCCATCCTGCTGACCTGTGTCTGGTGGGCGGTATTTTCCATCCCCCTCTTGAAAAACGTTCACCAAAAGCATTATGTGGAAACGCCCCCAACCCAGCTTGTCCGGGAGGCCAACCGCAACCTGTGGAAAACCATGAAGGAGATCGCTTTCAACCGGGGACTTCTTCTCTTCCTCATCGCCTATTTCTTTTATATCGACGGCGTCAACACCATCATCTCCCTGGCGACCAGTTACGGCGCCACCCTCGGCCTGGGCTCCACCGGCATGATTCTGGCGCTGCTGGTGACCCAGCTTGTAGCGGTGCCCTTTTCCATCCTTTTCAGCCGCCTGGCCAACCGGTTCGGCTCCATCACCATGATCACCGCCGCCATCGCGGTCTATTTCGTCATCTGCGGGGTGGGGTTCTTTATGGGATATCACCTGGAGCCCTACCAACTGGAATACACCGCCCTGGTGGACGAAGCGCTGCCGGAACAGGAAATCCAGTCTCTCGGCCTCGGCAGGCAGGATGCCGAGCTGCTGGAAACGCTGCTGCAGGATATCCGCGAAGCGGGGCGGGACGCCATGGCGGAACCGGACTGGTCCACCGCCTTCTACGCCGCCGATGAAAAGGGCGATCCCGCCGGGGCGCTGGGAAGCATCGCTCACAAGCTGGCCGATCCCCAGGGCAAATACGTGTTCCAGTCGGATGAGGCCCGGCAGGCCGCCGTTCAGGCCACGGAGCGCATCCACGCCGCCGTATCCGCCTTTATCGCCGACAGCGGGAAGCAGACGGCCTATCACGGCGCGCTGGCCTTCTCCACCCTGCTCTTCTGGATGATGGCCGTGCTGGTGGGGATGGTCCAGGGCGGTATCCAGGCCCTGTCCCGCTCCTACTTCGGCAAGCTGATCCCGCCGGAACGCTCCAACGAGTTCTTCGGCTTCTTCGATATCTTCGGCAAATTCGCCGCGGTGATCGGTCCCTTCCTCTATTCCTTCTTCTATATCCTCACCGGACGCGCCTCCATGGGAATTCTCAGCCTGATGCTGCTTTTCCTGGTGGGAGGCTGTATCCTGGTGGCCGGTCGCAAACGGCTGCGGGCAACGGAGGCCGAAAACGGCGGCAGGGCCGGCTAATCGGCCCCATCTTGAAAAAGGAGTGTGCTGATCCATGGCCGCTGTGGAAATCATTCCCTCCCGCGTTCTCAATGAGCTGTATATCTTTCTGGACATCGGCTTTCTGCTTTTTCTGCTCGTCACCCTGCTCTGCTGCAAAAAATACCTGGCTCTTCTTTTCGGCCTGGGCGGCGGCCTGCTTTATTTTTTGGTGGATTACGGCGGTTTTTACCTCCTGCTCCACACCCGCACCGTAGAGGGCGCGGATCCCTTCTGGTTCCTGCTGTGGTTGAGCATGAGCTACGGCTTCACCAATTTTGTCTGGATCTGGCTGTGGCTGGACAGGGATAAACGGACGATGGAGTGGTCGGTGCTCATCATCGCCGGCTGGTTCGCCACCGCTCTTCTGAGCCAGAATTTCGGCGGCGGTTTCCGCACCATCTCCATTTCCCGGGGAACCGGGGATTACCACGGCGTCATGGCAGCCATCCTGTTTGTGGGCTACGCCATCCTTTGTCTGCACAATATACGCGCCGAGGACCCGGGGCAGCGGATCAACCTGCCCTGGATCCTCGCTATCGGCATATTGGTGCAGTTTTCCTGGGAATTCGTGCTTCTCATCACCGGCATCCGTGCCCAGGGCATCGGCCCGCTGGTGGTGGATTCCCTGCTGGAAACCAACCTTGGGCTTCCCTATATCTACTTCATCCACCGAGCGGTCAACCGACGGTGGCGGGAGGATCTCACCCGGATTCAGGCCAGCTCCTGAAGGGTGCCGAAGGCATAGCCGGCGGCCTCCCATTTGGTGAGCAGCTCATCGAGGATCTCGGCGTTGGTCTTGGAGGTGCTGTGCAGCAGCACGATGGCGCCGGGATGAATCCGGGTGGTCAGCTTTTCAAAAGCCTGCTCGTGGGTCGGCTGCTTATCCACATACCAATCCACATAAGCCAGGCTCCAGAAAAAGGTTTTGTATCCCAGCTCGCTGGCCTGCTTGAGATTCTGCTCGCTGTATTTTCCCTGGGGCGGCCGGTAAAATTTTGTCATCTCCTGACCGGTGGTTTCCTTATATAGGGTCTCCAGCGCCTCCAGTTCCTCCCGGAAGGCCGCGGCATCGGAGATTTTGGACATATCCGGATGATGGAAGGTGTGGTTGCCCACCGTGTGCCCCTCCTCCGCCATGCGTTTAATCAGCTCCGGACTGGTCTGGATATAATTGCCCACCACAAAGAAGGTGGCCTTGACGTTGTGCTTTTTGAGCGCATCCAATATGGCGGGCGTATAGCCGTTTTCATAGCCCGCGTCGAAGGTGAGATAAATTTTCTTCTCCTTCGTCCCGCCGTCATAATAATACGCGTTATACTGCTTGAGAAAATCCGCCGTGGCGTTGCCCACCGGCGGTTTTCCCTTTTCCTGGAAGCTCAGTCCCCAGTTGGTGTTTGCCGCCGCCGTGGCCGCCGTTCTGTCTCCGCCCCCCAGGCAGAGGATGGGCAGGCCGATAAACAGGACCGTGCAGGCCAACGCCGCCAGAATATGCTGCTTTTTCAAAATAACATACATTAAGATCACACCGCCTCCGCAATTCTTATTACCCAATATATGGTTCGAGAATCCGCGGCATGAGCGGTTTTGCAAAAAGGACGGGCAGCGGACGGGTATTTTTTCGGAAAACGGGAATGATAATGACGCGGCCGGATCATGACCTCATTGCGTCAGCATGACGCCATGACCCCGTCGTAGAATCGGTCAAAAGAAAGGAGACTTTCAATATGGAATCCTGTCGTGCCAACCATTGCATCAAGTGTACCGTACAGCAGTGCGCCAACCACTGCGCGGATCAGAATTACTGCTCCCTGGACTGCATCACCGTGGGTACCCACGAGATGCATCCCACCGTGGACCAGTGCACCGACTGCAAATCTTTTGAACTGAGAAAATAAGCAGATGACTGAAATCCCCCGCTTCATTGAAGCGGGGGATTTCCTTGGTTATGCCCGCCCTCTCCTCTCTCCCTTCCCTCTTTTTCGACGTTTTTCGAAGCATACGCCATTGCCGCCATCCGATTTTATGTATTCATACAAAATTTGAAATTTTTTGTCAGATTTTAGTAATATCCATACTTATATAATAAAGGGAAGGGTACCGTTTAAAGAGACGTAGAGATAAAGAAAAAGTGTTTTGGACTTTTACTGTCTTTTGTGAGGGCGGCGGCTCTGCTGGGTCAGCTTTCTATCGGCGCATTGCCCGCAGCTCCGGCGATAGACGGGACAGCGCCCGTCGCCGCAGCCGTCCTTGATTCGCTGATCCTGTCGGAGGATATCTCCAAGCGGGAGGAGGGTGTGAAGCATTTTCTGACGGAGGACGGGAGCTATGTGGCCGCTATTTACGGCGAACCCGTCCATTATCGCGATAGCGACGGCCGATGGGCGGAAATCGACAACACGCTTTCCGCGGTCCGGCTTTCCGGCGCCACCCTCAGCTCCCTGGCGTCGACGCCTCTGGCCGCTCTATCCGCCGAAGCCGCCGCTACCTCCTCTGCGGCGGACATCCCTTATTGGGAGAACACCGCCAACTCCTTCAAGGTCCGCCTGCCCGGACGGCTGCAGACCGCCGCCCCGGTTATGGTGACGCATCAGGGCTACACCCTGGGCTTCCGGCTGCAAAACACCGATGCCGCGCAGGCGGCCCTGCCTCCCGTCTCCCAGCCGTCGTCTATGACGGAGCCGGCAGCACAGACGGCCGCCAAGCCGGCGTCCGCCGAAGCCGTGGAGCTTCAACGGCAGACGGCGATGACCGTCACCGGGAAGGAGGCGGCTGTATCCTATGAGGAGGCCATGCCCTCTGTGGACGTGCAGTATGCGCTTTCAGGGCAGCGGCTGAAGGAAAGCCTTGTGTTTGACTCCCAGCCAGCCCGCTCTTCCTTCACCTTTGTTCTGAATCATCCCGGCCTGGTTCCGGTGCTGCAGGACAGCGGCGCCGTGCATTTCTATGCGGAGCAGGAGGAGGAGCCCGTGTTCATCCTCACCGCTCCCTATATGTTTGACGCCGCAGACGAAATGTGTATGGACGTCGCCGTTTCTCTTGTCCCGGCCGGAAACGGCAGCTTGTATACTCTCACGCCGGACGGCGGCTGGCTGGCCGATCCCTCGCGGGTTTATCCCGTCACCCTGGATCCCACGGTCACCACCTCCACCTCCGCCTCGGCTATCGAGGACGCCGGCGTCAACGAGTCCAATCCCACCACCAACTACTATGATGTGGATCGGATCTATGTCGGCTCCAACTGGACCGGCTCCGTCGCCCAGGAAAGCCGTATGTATGTCCGCCTGCCCCGCTGCACCTCCATCGGCACCTCCGACTTTATTCTGAAAGCCACCCTATATCTGCAGCATTATCCCGTCGCCTCCTGGCAGACGGCTTCCAACAAGGTCTTCGACCTGTACGATGCCGGCTCCAACAACTGGGACAGCGCCTCCATCACCTGGAACAGCCAGAAAAGCTATACCTTCGGCAGTCTCATTGCCAGCTTCACCTCGGATAAATCCAAAACCTCCGAGGCCTGGAACATCACCACGCTGGCGCGGCAGTGGTATAAAACCTCCGGCGCCAACAACGGCTTCGTCATCAAGCCCCGCTCCAAGGATACCTCCAAAACCAACCGCACCTGCTACGTCAGCAGCGATACCGGCTCGGCCAACCAGGCCAGCCGCCCCAAGGCCACCATCGAGTATTATGTTGGCTCCGCCAATTCCAGCATTGTCAGCGGCCAGCTCAGCTCCCTGCAAAATCTCTACAGCAGCAAATATCTGCATAGCTCCGGCAGCGTCAGCTCCTTTCCCTCTCAAAAAACCTTCAACGGCGCTTCCAGCCAGCAATGGCGGCTGCATTACATGGGCGGCGGCCTCTATCGCATCAGCCCCGAAAACAACGCCTCCCTCTGCCTCTCCGTCCTTAACGACGCGGATGCCGAGAATCAGAGCGTGGTCCTGTCCTATTACAACGGCGGCAAGGGGCAGCTCTTCCGGGTTTATTCCAATGACGCCAATCACAGCAGCTACCGCCTGATGCCCCTGTGCAGCGGCACCCGGGTGCTGAGTCTGGAATATCTCAGCTCCGCGGACACCGTCAATATCGTGCTGAAAGCCTGGAACAGCTCCGTTCCCACCATGAAGTGGGCGGTGGATCGGGCTTATGTCAAAGGAGTCGACTATAAGCACCATCCACCGACCGGTACTAGCGCCGGCTATCATTCCAAATCCATCCGGATCGGCCTATACGAGGATCGGACCGCGCTGCAGAAGCTGGGCATTTATACCTCCATGGAAAGCGACGTGCTCGCCGCCATGGACGGCTGGAACCAGCAGGCCGGCACCGACCTCCAAAAGGACAATACCTCCACTTGTATGATAAACATCGGCGTGTTTGATAAATCCAATAATTATACCGCCCTTGGTGACTATGACGTAAAAGAAAAAAACAATGGCCGCGCCACCGTTTTCAGCATTCGTATCCATGCCGACAACATTATTAAATACTGCCAAGATCATTCCCTCACCGCAGCCCAGCGGCAAGTGGTGTTCCGCAACGTCATCGCCCATGAACTAGGCCACGCCCTGGGGCTGGACGACGATCCCAACGGCGCCCCTAGCATTATGAAACAATCAGATAGATGGCGTAGTTATCTGCCGGAAGAGGCGGACGTATACGGCGTCCGCGCCTACTTCGGCTATTGACCGCCGTCCTGTGAAAGGAGTGCAGCACTGTGAAAAGAACGTGTACGCGCCCGCTCTGTGCCCTTCTCGCCCTCCTCCTTTTCCTCCCCTCCTGCGGAGCAGGGGACAAAGATTCTTCTGTTGTTACTATTACCGCCTGCTACGAAGTGCCCAACACCAAGGAGAGATTGTTTACCATGTATAGCGATATCGTGGTGGTAACCGTAACCAAGACAAAGGAAAAGTATAACCCTAGGGGCGATGAATACACCAGCTATCAGCTTCTGTCCACTTGTAAGGTGGAGAGGGTGATCAGAGGCAACGCCCAGGTAGGAAAAAGTATTACGATAAGTCAAATGGGCAACAACCGGACACTAATCTATACCGATGTGAAAAACAACGGCGATTATCTGCAGGAGGGGCAGCGGTGGATGCTCATTCTTCGCAAAAACGACGAGAATCCGAAAGATCCGTATTCTATAGCCAGCACGGTAGGCCAATACGCCCTGGATGAGAACGACCATATCACCTTCATGACAGATACCTCCCGCAGCCTGCTCGGCGATATTCAATCGGTGGACGATATGGAGGCCATTTGGCAGGAATATGCGGCGGCAAACCCCTAGTCTCTGCATACGCGCCTACTTCGGTTATTGACCGCCACCCTGTGAAAGGAGTGCAGCACCGTGAAAAGAACGTGTATGCGCCCGCTCTGCGCCTTTCTCGCCCTCCTCCTTTTCCTTCCCTCCTGTGGAGCAGGGGACAAAGATTCTTCTGTTGTTACTATTACCGCCTGCTACGAAGTACCCAACACCAAGGAGAGATTGTTTACCATGTATAGCGATATCGTGGTGGTAACCGTAACCAAGACAAAGGAAAAGTATATCTGCAGGAGGGGCAGCGGTGGATGCTCATTCTTCACAAAAACCACACGAACCCAAAGAATCCTTATCCCATCGTTTTGGATGTAGGCCAATACGCCCTGGATGAGAACGACCATATCACCTTCATGACGGATACCTCCCGCAGCCTGCTCGGCGATATTCAATCGGTGGACGATATGGAGGCCGTCTGGCAGGAATATGCGGCGGCAAACCCCTAGTCTCTGCATACGCGCCTACTTCGGTTATTGACCGCCGCCCTGTGAAAGGAGTGCAGCACCGTGAAAAGAACGTGTACGCGCCCGCTCTGCGCCCTTCTTGTCCTCCTCCTTTTCCTCCCCTCATGTGGAGTTCACGAAGCAGACACTTCCGTCAGTTATATTCGCGCTTGCGGTGACGTACCAGCAACTAAAGAAATGTTATTCACTCGATACAGCGATATTGTGGTGGTTGCCGTAACCAAGACGAAGGAAAAATACCACCGTAAAAACGATGAATATTCCTATCTCCTTTCCACCTGCAAGGTGGAAAGAGTAATCAAAGGCAGCAACAAGGCGGGAGACAAAATCAGCGTAATTCAACCGGGTAATAATCGAACATTGATCTATATCAATGTAGAAGAAGACGGTGGATATTTGCAGGAAGGGCAGCGGTGGATGCTCATTCTTCGCAAAAACGACGAGAATCCGAAAGATCCGTATTCTATAGCCAGCACGGTAGGCCAATACGCCCTGGATGAGAACGACCATATCACCTTCATGACGGAGGATTCCCGTCGCCTGCTCGGCGATATTCAATCGGTGGACGATATGGAGGCCGTCTGGCAGGAATATGCGGCGGCAAACCCCTAGTCT
>CAKTTT010000069.1 GCA_934615635.1 uncultured Eubacteriales bacterium
GGGTTACCCTTGCTCGTTTGCCCGGCGGCCCGTTAACAGGATGCCCGCCTATCCTTTTTTCGGATAGGCAGGCTTTTATTGGCGCTTTGTTCGCTGTTGAAAGCGAAAGTTGGCGGGGGCATCCATCGTCCGAGCCGGCGGTTTCCGTGACGAAGAGGATAGGAAGCGCCCGGCGGGAATAACCCCGCCGGGCGCTTCCTATGGAAAGTTCTTGTCAGGGACGATGAACGGGCTGCGGCAATGTGTTCTCCCGGGAAAGTTCCCGCGCGAAAAACGCCTCCTCACCCGTTGGCTGGGTGAGGGGGCGTATGATGTGTTGGGATAATGGCGCGTTCCATGAAGGGGAGGACGGAAACCGTCGGATCCTTCCGGGCTTGGACAAGCAACTGGTTCGCCGGTGATTTTCATGAGGACGCGGTCCTTTTTCCTTTAGCGCACCTTGCTGCCGGGGGCCACCCCGTCCACAAACAGCACCCGGGCGGCCTCCCCGTCGTCCGCGGCCAGGATCATACCCTGGCTTTCCACGCCGCACAGCACGGCGGGCTTCAGATTCGCCACCACCACGATCCGGCGGCCCTTCAGGTCATCCGGGGCGTACCACTTGGCAATTCCCGAACAGACGATGCGGGGCATCCCGCTGCCGTCGTCCAGGGTCAGCTTCAGCAGCTTTTTCGCTTTTTTAACCGGCTCGCAGTCGATGATCTCCGCCACCCGGAGATCGATTTTTGCAAAATCATCGATAGTGATTTCCGAGAGGAAGGCCACGTTTTCCGCCGTTTTTTCCGCTTTCTCTTCCTTGGCGGCGGCAGCCTGCCGCTCCGCCTCCAATTCGGCCAGCACCTTGGCGGCGTCGATCCGGGCGAAGAGGGGGGTGGCTTCGCCCACTTTATATTGTTCGGCGGCGCCGTATTCCCCTGTCGCCGTATCCATAGCGGTCAGGGAACCGTCCACCCCCAATTGGGTCAGCATATTTTCCGCCGTGGCGGGGATGAAGGGGGTCAGCAGGATGCCCAGGATCCGGATGCTCTCCAGCAGATTGTAGAGCACCGCCTCCAGACGAGGCCGCTTCTCCTCCTCCTTGGCCAGCAGCCAAGGGGCGGTCTCGTCGATATACTTGTTGCAGCGGCTGACCAGATTCATCAGCGCCTCCAGGGCGTCGGCGTTGCGGTAGCCGTCCATCAGCCGGCGGTAACTCTCCACCGTCTCCCCAACGGCTGCGCGCAGCTCCCCATCCTCCGGGAACGCCTCGGCCCGCCGGGAAACCACGCCACCGAAATATTTGTTGGCCATGGCGATGCTGCGGTTGGCCAGATTGCCCAGGGTGTTGGCCAGATCCGCGTTGTAGCGGGTGATGAAGCTTTCATAGGTGATGGTGCCGTCCTGGGCGTAGGGCATCTCCGCCAGCAGATAATACCGCACCGCA
Source organism: uncultured Eubacteriales bacterium (assembly GCA_934615635.1). GTDB lineage: Bacteria > Bacillota > Clostridia > Oscillospirales > Acutalibacteraceae > CAKTXU01. Next base: position 1,424 of record CAKTTT010000069.1, read on the forward strand.
TCGGTGCCGAAGCGGTCGGCCAGCTCGTCGGCGTACAGCACGTTGCCGCGGGATTTGCTCATCTTGTCCTCGCCGGACAGCATCCAGGGATGGCCCAGCACCTGCTTCGGCAGCGGCTCGCCCAGGGCCATCAGGATGATGGGCCAGTAGATGGTGTGAAAGCGGACGATATCCTTGCCGATGACATGCAGATCCGCCGGCCAATAGCGGGCGTATTTCTCCCCGCTGCCATCGGGATGATAGCCCAGGCCGGTGATATAGTTGGACAGAGCGTCCAGCCAGACGTAGACCACATGATCCGGGTCAAAGTCCACCGGGATCCCCCACTTGAAGGAGGTGCGGGAAACGCAGAGATCGGAAAGGCCGGGCTTGAGGAAATTATTGATCATTTCGTTGCGCCGGGAATCGGGTTTGATGAAGTCCGGGTTGTCCTCATAGTATTGCAGCAGCCGGTCCTGATATTTGGACAGACGGAGAAAGTAGGCCTCCTCCTTGGCGTCGATGACCTCGCGGCCGCAGTCGGGGCATTTGCCGTCCTTAAGCTGGGAGGCGGTAAAGAAGGACTCGCAGGGCACGCAGTATTTTCCCTCGTAATGGCCCTTGTAGATGTCCCCCTGCTCGTACAGCTTTTTGAAAATGGCCTGAACCGCCTTTTCGTGATCCGGATCGGTGGTGCGGATGAACCGGTCGTAGGTGGTGTTCATCCGGTCCCATACCGCGCGGATCTGGGCAGACACGCCGTCCACATATTCCTTGGGGCTGATCCCCTGGGCCTTAGCATATTCCTCGATCTTCTGCCCATGCTCGTCCGAGCCGGTGAGAAAATACACGTCGAACCCCATCATTCGTTTGTACCGCGCAATCATATCCGCCAGAACCACATCGTAGGTGTTGCCAATGTGGGGCTTGCGGGAGGTATAGGCGATGGCGGTGGTAATGTAAAACTTGGGTTTGTCCATGACGGGGCCTCCTTGCATACTCGGCCACGCCCGACGGCGCGCCGGCTTGTTTATCTTTATATTTTACCAGATTGCGGCAATAATACAAGTCCCTATCCTGGGAAAAGCCCGAAAAAAGCGGGCCGTGGGCGGAGGCGGCAATAGAGGACCCCGGTTTATGAGAAACCGCTATACAGGAATCCGTCCTTTTATATTTGTATTTTAAAGATTCAGAGCTGAGCGTTGACATATAATCCATATGTATTGTATAATGAATGCCACAAATTGATGGGAGATTATATTGATATATTACATACAAATTGCCGCGCAGAAGCGGCAGGATAGAGTCTGTCGTGATATCCTCCCCGCTGTTTTCGAATCGTTTTAACGGAAAGGGTGATCGTGATGGCCAAGGCGGTGTTCGGCGGCGCTTTATTCATTGGGGGCTGTATAGCGGGCTATGCCTTTTTTGTGCTGGGAGGAATGGGGGGCGTCCGCCAGATTGTTCTGGCGAATTTCGCCGTCACCTGTATGGTTCTGGGGATCATACTGGGAATTGCCGGGATCGTGCAGGAGAGGAAAAAGGACAAGGATACCTTCTTAAAATAAGCCCGCCGCTTTTCCCGCGGAGAGGCGGCGCTGGTTCCATGCGTGGCCCTAAAGGCGGGTGTGAAAAAAACACTTGACAAATTATTTTTTTCGGCATAATATAAATAACAATAACAGAACAATAAAACCGGTGAGTAAGAGTAGTAGACGGAGCGTCAGGCGTTCCCAGAGAGCCGCAGAGGGTGGAATTGCGGCAGCGGCGGCTGCGTTGAATGGACTTACGAGGGCAATCCGAGGGCGTTTGATGCCGTTAGGTGCGACGGGAGCTTCACCCGTTATCAAGGAAGTGCGCATCATGGGTGCGTAGAGAAAGTGCATTCGTCTCGGACGGATGAATTCGGGTGGTACCGCAGGAGTAAACGCTCTTGTCCCAAGCAATTGGGGCAAGGGCTTTTTTGTTGTATCGAGGAGGATGTATCATGGGGATTATACGATGGCGGGAGCAGCGTCAAGTAAAAAGATCGATCCGATGGCGTAGGCGCAGCTCCCGGAATATCGGCGCGGCCGCTATTCCCCCGAAAGGGCGGCCGGTAGAAGGAGCGTCCAATGCGGCTCCTGACGATTGACGGGTCGGCCGTTCGGGCTGGAGAAGCGATGGGGTCTGGTGTTGACCGGCCGGAATGACGCCTCACACCCTCCGAGGGATCGGTGGGCATATAGCGGCTAATCGGATTGTCCGATCACACGGCGGCCCTGCACCGTCGAATGTCGAAGGAGATATCCTATATCCTAATATATCTTAACGCATGATAAATAAGGAGAGATTTGATGATGAAAAAGCTGATAAAAGTTACCGCGCTGGCTCTGTCCGCCGCCCTTTTCACCCTTCCGCTGGCATCCTGCGGCGGATCCGGCGACAAGGACCTTCCCACCATCGGCATTATCCAGTTCGCCGTTCATTCTTCTTTGGACAATTGCTACGAGGGCCTGATCAAGGGGCTGGAAAAGGCGGGCTATAAGGATGGGGAAACCTGCACCATCGATCTGAAAAACGCCCAGGGCGATCCCACCACCGCCGATTCCATCGCGGGAACCATGGCCAATAAAAACGTGGATATGATCATCGGCATCGCCACTCCCGCCGCCGTTTCCGCTTATAACGCGGCGGGCGGCGACATTCCCGCCATTTTCTGCGCGGTGAACGATCCGGTGGCGGTGAAACTGGTGCAGTCTCTGGAAAAATCCGGCAACAACTGCGCGGGAAGCTCCGACCGGCTGAATCTGGAGGGCCAGCTCAAGATGATCCGCGCCTTCCAGCCGGATGCTAAAAAGATCGGCATCCTCTACAACACCGCCGAGGCCAACTCCATGGCCAATCTGACGGAAATCAAAAAGCTGGCGCCGAACTACGGCTTTGAAATTGTGGAAAAGGGCGTCCAGTCTGCGGCGGACATCCCCGCGGCGGCCGCCTCCCTGGTCACCCAGGTGGATTGCATCAACAACTTCACCGACAATCTGGTGGTGGATAACCTCAGCGTGGTGCTGGACCAGGCCAACGGCGCGAAAATCCCGGTCTATGGCTCGGAGATCGAGCAGGTGGCCAAGGGCTGCCTGGCTTCCGAGAGCCTGGATTACGTGGCGCTGGGCGAGGCCACCGGCGAGCTGGCGGCCAAGGTGCTGGGGGGCGAAAAAGCTGCCGACACCGCCGTGATCCTGGTCAAGGACAGCTTCCCCGTATACAACGGCGACGTGGCCGCCAGCCTGGGAATCACCGTCCCGGCGGATTACGCCTCCGCCCAAAACACCGCCGCGAAGTGAGCGCCCCGATACTGCCGGATGAGGGCCGATATCAGATAAAGGTTGGGATGGCATGGATTTCTTTCTGAATATGACGCTGCTGAATCTGCAAATGGCCGCGATGTACGGGGTTCTGGCGCTGGGGGTGTACATCACCTACAGCATTCTGGATTTCCCTGACCTGTCGGTGGACGGCACCGTCCCCCTGGGAGGCGTGGTCTCGGCCATGCTGATTCTCAAAGGGGTGAACCCCTGGCTGGCGCTGTTGGCCGCCTTCGCGGCGGGAGCGGCCGCCGGTTGCGTGACGGGGCTGCTGCATGTTAAGCTGAAAATCCGCCCGCTGCTGTGCGGTATCCTGGTGATGACCGCCCTGCTGTCGGTGAACCTGATGCTGATGAAGGCGGCCACCGGCGGCATGTCCATCGCCACCTTCTCCGAGTCGGAGGTGCTTTTCAACGCCGCGCCCATGAGCCTGCTGCCGGATGAAAAGCTCGGCCGGTACAGTATCCGCCCCCTGATCACCCTGCTGGCGCTGGCCATCGGCTGCAAATATCTTCTGGATTGGTATCTGTCCACCAAATCCGGCCTGCTGCTGCGGGCCACGGGCAGCAACGCCCAGTACGTCACCATGCTTTCCCGCAATCCCGGCGTTTCCAAGATCCTGGGGCTTGCCCTGGGCAATGGCTTCGCGGCTTTGGCCGGCGCGTTGATCACCCATTGGAAAAAAAGCGCGGATCTCCAGTTCGGCACCGGCATGGTGGTGATGGGGCTGGCCGCGGTGATCATCGGCGTGTCTCTGCTGCGTAGGGTACGCTTTCTGCGCCCCACCACCAAGGTGCTCATCGGGGCGCTGATTTACCAGATCGCCCTCTCCGTCGCCACCGCCATGGACTGGAGCGACCAGCTCAAGCTGATCATGTCCGCCCTGTTTGTGCTGGTGATGATGGCGAGCAATGTGCTGGACAAGGGGAGGAGGGCGTCCCGTGATTAAATTCGATCAAATCGTCAAGCGGTTCAATGTGGGCACCCCCGACGAAACCACCCTGTTCGATCGCTTCAGCCTGGAGGTGGAGAAGGGCGAATTCGTCTCTATCGTGGGCTCCAACGGCTCGGGCAAGACCACCCTGCTCAACCTTCTGTGCGGTACCCTGCCGCTGGACGGCGGCCGGATTTTCGTGGGAGAGCGGGATATCACCAAAATGAGCGAGCATCGGCGGGCCGCCTTCCTGGGCAGGGTATTCCAGGATCCGGCCAAGGGCTCCTGCCCGGAGCTGACCATACTGGAAAACATGGCCCTGGCGGACAACAAAAAAGGGATTTACAGCCTGGGCCGAGGGATCAACAAGCGGCGGATCGACGTCTACAAGTCCCTGCTGGAAACCTGCGACATGGGGCTGGAGAACCGGCTGCACGTGCCGGTGGGCTCCCTGTCCGGCGGCCAGCGGCAGGCGCTGGCGCTCATTCTCGCCAACATGACCCCCATCGACCTGCTGATTTTGGATGAACACACCGCGGCGCTGGATCCCAAATCCTCCCAGCGGGTGATGGAGATCACCGATCGGCTGGTGAAAGAGAAGGGGATGACCACCCTGATGGTCACCCACAACCTCCGCTTCGCCCTGGAATACGGCAGCCGGCTGCTGATGATGCATGAAGGGCGCTGTATCCTGGACCTGCGCGGGGAGGAGAAGAAAAACGCTTCCATCGACGACCTGTTGAAAATTTTCAACGACATCAGCATCGAATGCGGCAACTAACCGCCGTGTTTGTCTACACCATCAACATAAGGAAAGGATGAATTCCCATGAGCAAGGTCCCCTATCGTGTCTATCTGTCGGAAGAGGAGAGTCCGAAGCAGTGGTATAATCTGCGGGCGGACATGAAGGAGCAGCCGGATCCCTACCTGCATCCCGCGACCCATCAGCCGGTGGGGCCTGCGGATATGCTGCCCATTTTCTGCGATGATCTGTGCGCCCAGGAGATGAACGCCACCGACCGGTATATCGATATTCCCGAGGAGGTGCAGAATTTCTATAGGATTTTCCGGCCCTCTCCCCTCATCCGGGCCTATAATCTGGAGAAGGCCCTGGACACCCCGGCGAAAATTTACTATAAATTCGAGGGCAACAACACCTCCGGTTCCCATAAGCTCAATTCCGCCGCCGCCCAAGTATATTACGCCAAGAAGCAGGGGCTGACCTCCCTCACCACCGAAACCGGCGCCGGCCAGTGGGGCACCGCCCTGGCGATGGCCTGCGCCCATTACGGGCTGGATCTCACCGTCTATATGGTAAAGGTCAGCTATGAGCAGAAGCCCTTCCGCAAGGCGGTGATCGAGACCTTCGGCGCCAACATCATCCCCAGCCCGTCGGACACCACCGAGGTGGGGCGGCAGATCCTGGCCGCCCATCCCGGCACCGGCGGCTCTCTGGGCTGCGCCATCTCCGAGGCCATCGAGAAGGCGCTGCACACCCCCGACTGCCGGTACGTCCTGGGCTCGGTGCTCAATCAGGTGCTGCTCCACCAGTCGGTCATCGGCCTGGAATCCAAGGCGGCCATGGAGAAGATCGGGGAATACCCGGACATCGTCATCGGCTGCGCCGGCGGCGGCTCCAACCTGGGCGGTCTGATGGCCGCTTTCATGAAGGATAAGCTGGACGGCACCCGGCCGAACACCGAATTCATCGCCGTGGAACCCGCCTCCTGCCCCTCCCTCACCCGGGGGCGCTACGCCTACGACTTCTGCGACACCGGCCATGTCACCCCCCTGGCCCGGATGTACACCCTGGGCAGCGAGTTCATCCCCTCCGCCAACCACGCGGGCGGCCTGCGCTACCACGGCATGAGCCCCATCCTTTCCAAGCTGTATCACGACGGCTACATGAAGGCGGTGGCGGTGGAGCAGACCAAGGTATTCGAGGCGGCGGTCCAGTTCGCCAAGGAGGAGACCATCCTCCCCGCGCCGGAATCCTCCCACGCCATCCGCGCCGCCATCGACGAGGCCATCAAGTGCCGGGAATCCGGCGAGGCCAAGACCATTCTTTTCGGCCTGACCGGCACCGGCTACTTCGATATGAACGCCTACACCTCCTATCTGTCGGGCACGATGACCGACTATATCCCCACCGACGAGGATCTGCAGCGGGGCTTCGACCTGCTGCCGAAGATCGATTGACAGCGACTGCCGCGAACCAAAAGCCCCGGCCGGAAAATCCGGCCGGGGCTTCTTTCGTTGTTATAGTCAGCTTGCTTCGTTCAATCGGCGAGAAGCCGGGCGGCGGACTGCTTCTACATCTTATCGATCAGCATAAAAACGGCGGCTTGTTGCTCCTCATTCAGTCTTGACCACCGTTCCAACAGCTTCCTTTGAGAAGCTGTCAAAGAAACCGGTTCCTCTCCTTCGGAAAACAACTGAGAAAGGGTGATGCCGAATGCCGCGCAAATTTTCTCCAGTGAGGGAATCGTCGGGACCAGATGCTTGCGATACCAGGAGGAAATGGTGGACTGCGGTAGTCCGGAGCGTTCCGCGAGCTGATACTCCGTCCAGCCTCTTTCCTCCCGATTAGCTGTGATGATGGAAAGAAGATCTTTCATCCGGCGCCCCCTTTCTTGGTTGTGTTTTTCGTAAATTATACTTCGATAAATCGTTGCCTTTTAATCATTTAAATCGTATAATTTTTACGAATAATCGCAAAAAATGAAAGGGGCCGCGGACAATGGAGATAAAGAGCTGTTTTTTGATCGGACACAGGCAGGCGCCGGAAGAACTTTTTTCCGCGCTTCAGCGGGCGGTTGAGGATCACATTACAAAGGATAAAGCAATGGAGTTTATTGTAGGAGGTTACGGTGAATTTGACCGTTTGGCCGCCAAAGTCCTCAGAGTGGCTAAGGATAACCACCCGCAGATCACCCTGTCCCTTTTGCTTCCCTATCATCCGTCCGAAAGACCCATAAAAAAGCCGGAAGGGTTTGATGCCACCGTCTATCCCCCGGGAATGGAAAACGTCCCCCGCAGGCTGGCGATTATACGAGCCAACCGCTATGTTGTCGACCATGTCGATTTCCTGCTTGCTTACGCATGGCACACAGGAAGCAGCACACAAAAATTAGTGGAATATGCAAAAAAAAGGGAAAAGCGCGGTTTATTGAAGGTGTCCATACTGGGACGAGGAGATCTTTAGCGCTGTTATGGCTTGAGCGGAGCCGCCCAGCAACGCATACTGGGACAAAGGAGGCGCATAGATATGAAAATGACCTGGAAATTTGCGCCCTGGGGGCAGATAGGCAGGAAGCTCCATGTTTACGATTATCACCATGAAACAACTCAAGCGGGCGGCGGCGATCCTGCTGTGCGCCCTGGTGCTGCTGTGCGGCGGCAACCTGCTGGTCGGCCGCGTCCGGGCCACCGCCGGGGAGGAGAAGAGCTTCATCAAATGGGTGGATTTCAACGTCCCTTACGAGGCGCTGGACAAGGCGCTGAAGCTGGACGTCGCCTCCCACGGGACGGACGTCCCCCTCAACTGGGTGGAGCTGCTGGCTTATCTGGCGGCCAAAAACGGCGGGGAATTCAAGCGGTTCAAGGCCAGCCAGCTAGACGCGGTCGCCAAGGAGCTGCAGGAGGGAAAAACCATCGAAGAGCTGACGGAGAAGCTGAAATATTATTCCTATTACCGGGAGGCCTACGGCGCGGTGCTGGACGGCCTGGTGGGGGAATACGAGATCGAGGTGGCGGACGAAACCGCCGAGGGGGGCAAAAAGTGGGTGCGGAAATACGGGCTCAAGGGCTTTTCCCCCATCGCCAAAAACTACCCCTACAGCGATTTTGACGATTTCGGCACCAGCCGGGATTACGGCTTCAAGCGCAAGCATCTGGGGCATGATTTCATGGGGGCCACCGGCACCCCCATCATCGCGGTGGAAGGGGGCACGGTGGAGGCATTGGGCTGGAACCAATACGGCGGCTGGCGGATCGGCATACGCAGCCACGATAAAAAGCGGTATTATTATTACGCCCATCTGCGGCAGAATTTCCCCTTCAACAAATCCCTGGAGGTGGGGTCGGTGGTGCAGCCGGGGGACGTGATCGGCTATCTGGGGCACACCGGCTACAGCACCAAGGAGAATGTCAACAACATCAAGCAGCCTCATCTCCATTTCGGGCTGCAGCTTATTTTCGACGAATCCCAGAAGGAAGGGAACAACGAGATCTGGGTGGATGTGTATCCGCTGGTGCGGCTGCTCTACCGCAACCGCTGCGAGGTGGTGAAGGATCAGGAGACCAAGGAATACAGCCGGGTGTACGGATATCGGGAGTGTACGGCGGAGGGAACGGCGTAGGAATAAAAGGAGCGGATGGGGCTGATCCCATCCGCTCCTTTTATTCCTTGGTAAACGCGAACAGCTCGTTAGGGGTGCAATGAAGGCGCCGCCGACATATAGACCATTGCATTATATAATGCAATGGTCTATATGTCGGCAATAATAATATGATATTCTATGAATGAGAGAAACAGTGGAGGAGGGAAAAAGAATGGAAGAAGAAGGATTCGCCCGCTTATTCGACCGGATCGGCTGCGCGTCCTGCTCCAAGGCGGCGGGCCGGCGGGTGAGGGAGGATCCGGTATATCAGGAGGCGTCAAAGC
>CAKTTT010000070.1 GCA_934615635.1 uncultured Eubacteriales bacterium
CGCATGAATACACGGTTTCCGGGCTCTTTTACTGGTCGGAGTGATGTGACTTGAACACACGGCCTCTTGGTCCCGAATGTTGAATTTTGATTATTGCAGCTTTATGGAAACGTTAAAAAATGGCTGTATAACTTGGTTTTTAGAAATCTACTTGTTGTAACCGTTGGTAGGTTTAAGCGGTTAATAACGACCAAAAAGACCAAACAACGACCAAATAACGACCAGAAAAAGAGGATGCCGCCCGCTCCTAGGAAGCATCCTCTATTTTTATGCCTGTCGAAATTCTACAGGGGTTAGCACACTGTCCAGAGCATCACTGGCGGCCTCAGCCGCGCTCTTAATGGCATGAGCATATATCTTCATTGGGGTGTCCGGCTGTGCCCATCCGCCACGGGCTTGCAAGGTTTTGAGATCAACGCCCGCCGCGATCTGGAGAGTAGCGAAGGTATGCCGGAGGCCATGGGGCGTGACCCTGGGGAAGTCGTGCTTTGCAAGGAATCGGTCAAGCCACAGATTGATGGTATCCGGATTGATGGGACTCCCGTCCTCCTGAATGAAAAGCCGTTGTTTTTCGCCTCTCCAGCGATCCCCGTTGGCAAGGCGCTGTTCCGTCCACCACGTTTTATACTGGCCCAACAATTCAAACATGAACGGCGGTAACTTCACGGCCCGGACGCTTTCATCATTCTTTGTGGGTACTTCCACGATCCCCGCGCCCTCCTGGTATTGTGAAGCCCGTAGTACGTGAATCAGACCGGTTTCCGGCTCTACGTCTGTCCAGCTTAACCCGCACAGTTCTCCGCGACGGAGGCCACTGTATAGAAGGAGCATGAGCGCCGTTTTTATACGGATATCCTGTTCATTGAGAAGCTGAATCACCATCTCCTTGGCCTGGGTATCGTCCAAATGAGGCGGTTCCTTTCTCCGCACCTTAGGCGCGTCGGCATACTCTGCCGCGACGTTGTGGGGAACAAGGTGATCCTTCTTGGCCTTGCCCAGTATAGCAGAGATCAGCCTGTGGTGGTGAAGGATGGTTTTATCCGACAAGCCGGTTGTCTCCGCGTGGATGGTGAACAGTTCTTCGGGCTTCTTACCAAATGCTGCCGCGATCTTTCCGGCGCTTTCAATACTGATATGACGGCCAAGGCTGGCGGTTCCGATGGTAGCAGCAGATACGTCCGTGAGAGCAGCGGCTTTTACCCGGCTGAGTTTCTTTTCTTTCAAGAAATCCTTAAGTTTAGAAGATACAGCATAACCGCCCCGCTCCTTAACACCGTTTTCCCGAAGGTTGCGGTAAAAGGTTTCCAGGTGGTGGGCTTGCAGCCTGTCCAACCGTATATGGCCGATTGCAGTATTTATGCGGTGGAGCAAATCCTCATACTGGGATCGGGTAGCCGGGGCAAGCTGGGCATTCTCAATCCATGTTCGCGCATACTCCGAGAACTTCACATTCCCATCCACATACTGTCCCGTTTTCACCTTTTCCTCAAAAAGCACAGCCTGCCGGTCCAGCTCCTTTTCAATCTGCTTCTGCGTCATGCCGGGAGCAGGCTTCCAGGTTGTGGACTTCATGATCTGCTTACCGGCGGAATCATACCCGGCGGATACCCTGATCCGGTAAGTGTCACCGCGTTTCTGGATTGTCGGCATTGTTGGCACCTTCTTCTTCTGGATTACTGTTAAAAGCGGCGTCTATCCAAATACCGCGTATACACAGAGAAAGTCTATCTTCGGCCTGATGAAGCAGGTAGTCAGAAAGCTCCGATCCTCTTATGATTGTTGCCCCAGCCTCAATCACCTCATGGTGCCTTTTTCGCAAATCTTCAAGATCAGAGTTTGTTATTATTACTTTTTCGGCTTGTTTTGTCAATTTAATACATTGGCAAAAATCAGTTATAGCAAGAATAAAGGACGGATTTTCAATAATTTTATTTACGATATTCATGGGGACTACTGATTCAAGATCGCAAGTATTATCCGGCTTATAGGAGGATACGTCTAATACACAATTAAGCATTTCAAGTGCATGTATAGCCTCTTCAGACAAGCCGGTTATGTTGTTAATAGTCTGCAAATCCCGATCAATAGTTTTTACATCACTCAACCCTACCAAATAATCCGTTGTTACCCCACACCTTTCGGCTATCTGTTTAAGCACTAAAGCATCGGGGATTCTTTCTCCATTTTCATAGAATCCAACGGTTGGCCTGGAAATTCCCAAAAATTCCGCAAATTCCGCCTGGGTACGGTCTCCGCGCAATCCGCTGAATCTCGCTGCAAATATGGGCATTTTATCTTTTCTTGCTTCACTCATTCTCATTGCACGCCCTTCATTCTTCATAAGTAAACTTATGAAGTAATATTTCTCTAATTGTTGACTTCGCTCTTGATGTTTGCTAACATCATTATAGGGCACACAAGCGAAGAAATCAACCGCGATTTTCAAGGAGGAATGAAAAAATGATCCAGGCGAACCAGAAAATCAGAAAGACGGCAGCGGCGGCAGGCGTGAAGCTGTGGCGTATAGCTGACAGGCTAGGCTATGCAGACAGCACCTTCTCCCGCCTACTCCGCAAGGAACTGCCGGAGGACAAGCAGGCGCAGATTATGCAGATTATTGCCGAACTGGAACAGGAGGCGGGATAATCCACAATGAAGGGAATCGTTTTCATTAAGCCGATAGGCTCTCACCTGGAGCCGTTCACCACGTCGGACATCATCGCGGACTGCGCCGGGGTGCAGCGGTCAACCGTTTCCCGGCTGGTACGGAAGCACGAAAGCGACCTGGAAGAGTTTGGACTAGTCGGATTTGAAATCCGGGCAGTGAAACGCGACGGGGAGCGGGGAATCAAGTATGAAAAGCTCTGGCACTTCAACGAGCAGCAGGCAACTTTGTTCATCACCTATTTGCAGAACACAGAGGCGGTACGGGAATTCAAGAAAAACCTTGTCCGGGAATTTTTTTCCATGCGGAAGGAATTGGAGAAACGGAAAGAAATTCGCGCCGAGGGCAAGCCCATCCGCCGAAGCCTGACGGACGCGCTGCGGGACAGCGGGGAAGAAGCGCGGATGCATGGGCACGCTTACGGCACCTATACCGATCTGTTCTATAAAGCGGCGGTGGGGAAGAACGCCAAGCAGTTGCGTTGCGAACGGGGCGCGCCGGACAAAGCCATAGCCCTGGACTTCCTCACCTCTGAGGAAATGTCCGTATACAAGAAGAAGGAGGCCGCCGCGACGGTTTTGCTGGACGCGGGGCTGAGATATCACGAGATCAAGGCTATTCTGATGAAAGGAGGCCGTTCAGCATGACCCCGAGAATGCGAACCATCCAGGAAGCGGCGGCGGAGCTGCGGAGGATAGACCCCCATACCGCCGTGACTCCCTATTTCATCCGGCGGATGGTGTTGAGCGGCGCCATTCCCCACGTCAAGGCAGGGAATAAGCGGCTGGTGAATCTGGATACCCTGCTGGAATATCTGGCCTGCGCGCCCGCTCCCGAACCGGAGCCGGTGGAGGTTGGGCGGATCAGGCCGGTAAAGGAGGCGTGACCTTGAATCTGCTGGACTATATCCCCACAGGGGCAGAGAACGCCATCGATACCAAAACCCTGCTGCAAGATTCGGGGCTGCGGAGCGTCCGGGCGCTGCGGAAGGGAATTCACCGATTGAGGGAGCGGGGGCATATCATCTGCGCCAGCACCGACCCGCCGACGGGGTATTACATAGCGGCGGACCGGCAGGAGGCGGCCAGGTTCGTGCGGAGCATGGAGAGCCGCCGCCGGGAGATCGGCAGAGCCATCAAGGCGGCAAAGAAGTATATAGAAGAGGCGGGGGAACAGCTTGACGATTGAGGAATTCATGAAAAGGCTGGAGGGGGTGAGGGAGGATCACCCCGGCCAGTATTCGGCCAAATGTCCAGCCCATGACGATAAAACCGCCAGCTTGTCTGTGGGAAAAGGCAGAGATAACCGAATCGTGGTGCATTGTCACGCGGGGTGTGACCACCGGGATATTCTGGCCGCTATGGGGCTGTCAGAGGCGGACTTGTTCGACGATAGCCGGAAACCGGTGCGGGAAGCCAAACACAGCCGGCGGAAGATTGTGGCGCGATACGATTACACCAATGAAAACGGGGCGCTGCTGAACCAGAAAACCCGCTGGGTGGAGGACGGAAAAAAGACATTCACCTGGAGCCACCGAGAGGGAGGACAATGGATCAAGGGGCGCAAAGGAGAGCCGACCCTCTATAACCTGCAGGTCATTAAGGGGGCTGGCTGCGTGTATGTGGTGGAGGGCGAAAAGGACGTGGAAACCTTGAAAGCCCTGCACATTCCGGCGGTATGCGGCGCGGATGGAGCGGGGCCGGGAAAATGGCTGTCCCAATACACCGAGGCACTGCGCGGCTCCCATGTGGTGATAATCCCGGACAACGACGATACGGGCCGGGCCTTTGCCGCGGAAACCGCCAATTCCCTGCATGGCGTGGCTTCCTCCGTCCAGGTAGCGGACTTGCTGAACGTTTGGCCGGAACTGCCGGAGCATGGGGATACAACGGACATTTTCGAGAAATTCGGCAAAGAGGGCGTTAGCTCCATTCTTTCCGCGGCGGCAAAAGCCCCTTTGTGGGAGCCGACCCAACCGCCGGAAACAGTGCCGGAGTTTTTCGACGGCAAGCGATTCCTTCATAATGTCATGGGAGATTATCTCATAAAGGTGCACGGGGTATGCAAGATCAACGGCGCTGTCCATATCTATGATAATGGTATCTATAAGCCTGGGGAAGAGATTTTGCACGGATTCATGATCCAGCTTATTCCGGAATTGACCGACGCAAGGCGGAGGGAGGTCTACAAATACATAAAGGTTAATCCCAACACCCCGGAAAAGCAGCTTTCTCCGCCGTATTTGATCCCCTTTTCCACCCGCATTTATGACGTGCAAAACGACTGTTTTCTGGACTATACGCCGGATCATGTGTTTCTGAACCGGTTCCCTTATGATTACAAACCGGACGCGCCCATTTGCGATACCGTTACCGGCACCATCAGCCAGATTGCGGGGAATGATCCAGAGGTGGTAAATCTGCTGTATGAGGCAATGGGGAACTGCTTTTATCTCCTCAATTCTTTCCGCGGTGCTGTCATGCTGTACGGACGGAGCGGGAACAATGGAAAATCCACGCTGCTGAATATGATTACCCAGCTTTTAGGCAGAGAAAATGCATCGTATCTTTCCTTGCAAGATACGGCAGAGCGTTTCCGGCTGGTAGATGTATACGGCAAGGTGGCCAATATCGGGGACGATATACCTAGCACTTATCTGCCGGAAAGCTCCATTTTCAAAAAGCTGGTAACGGGGGAAATGGTGACGGCAGAAAAAAAGGGGCAAGACCCTTTCAGCTTTAAGCCTTACGCAAAGATGTTCTTTGCTTTGAACGGACTGCCGCCGGTCAGCGATAAATCCAAGGCGTTTTTCAGCCGGATTCTGCTGATCCCTCTTAACCAGGATTTTTCTAAGAGCGAGAAAAAGGATGTTCAGTTGAAGGATCGAAAGTGGACACAGCAGGAAATGGAGTGCCTTACCTGGCTGGCCGTGGATGGATTAAAAAGACTTCTGGCGCAAGGGGACTTTACCCGGCCGGAATGCGTACAGCGGGCCGTGGATGAATATGAAGCAGAAAACAATCCGATCCGGGAGTTTCTGGAGGAAATCGGTGATATTACGGGCAAGCCCACCCAGGAGGTATATTATAAGTATCAAAATTGGTGTTATGACAGCGGCCACAAGAACCAAATGACCCGGAAGAAGTTCACCCGGGAGGTTTGTATAGAATCCGGTTTAATTAGTTCACCAGCCAGAGACGCGGACGGCCAAGCCCTGGCGAGGAGGTTTATTAGGGCTTAGTACGATTTTTGTTACTATGTTGTACGATTTAATCGTAACAAAAAAACCTAGTAATCAAGCCAAAAATCGACCTTTGTACGATTGTACGATTATATTTCTATTATAGAGAATTTAATAATAATATATAGTCTATATAAAAAGCTGGCGGAAGTAAAAAAAATCGTACATCGTACAAACGTACAAAACGATGGAGGAAGGACTGAGTTTAAATCCGATTCCACTGCCTGATTACGGGTTTTCCAATAGCCGCTGATGAATAAGCCCCCCACCATTCGGCGGAGAAAGGCGCGGCCAGTCTAACGGGCGGGGTAAGGCTTTCCATCTCCGCATAAAAAATGAGAAAGGGGGGTAGCGGCACCTTCCCCCCGTCATACCCCCGCTTATCCCGGATTAAAACCGCAAGTTTCCGCAGGTGGGAACCTGTCAAAACCTGACATCCTCGCGCGGGCGCGCGCACGCGAATAAAAGAAAACCGCCCCATACCTGGAACGGCCCTCACAGGTTGATTATACCACGGGAAGGGGCGAGAGACAATGACCAATGAGGAATTGGCGGTGGAGATCAAGGCGGGCCGGGCAGGATACGGGGAACTATGGGGACGGGTGCGGGATTTGGTGCGGATGAAAGCCTACCAATACCGCACACTTCATGCCGGTTTGTGCGAAAAGGCCGGGGTAGAGGAGGATGACCTAATCCAATGCGGATTCATGGCCCTGCGGGACGCGGTAGAGGCTTTCCCGCCGGAATCCGGCTGCAAGCTGACAACCTATCTGCGCTATCCGCTGTTGACCCATTTCCGGGCCGCCTGCGGGATACGAAGCAGCAAGCAAGACCTGCAAGCGGCAAGGTTAGACAAGCCGGTAAACGGGGAACCGGACGCGGCCACGCTGGGAGAAATGACGGAGGATCACGCGGCGGGGGATGAGCTGGAGAGGGTGGAAGACGGGATATTCCGTCAGCAGCTCCACGCGGCCATGGAAAAGGCCCTGTATACCCTGGAACCGGCACAGCGCGATACCATCCGGCGGCGGTATTATTCGGGGGACACGCTGTCGGAGATAGCGGCGGACTATGGTGTCACGCCGGAGCGGGTGCGGCAGGTGGAGAGCCGAGGTCTGCGGGCCTTGCGGCGGCCCGCCTGCGTGAAGCTGCTGCGGCCCTTTATTGAGGAAATGCGGAGCTGTTACGCCTGGGCGGGAACCGGCTGGGCCTCCTTCCGCCACACCGGCGCTTCCTCCGTGGAGCGGGCGGCGGAAAAGACAGAGGCCCTTCTGCAGCGTATACAAGAGCAGCGGGAGCGGGAGCGGGCCGACCTGTGCGCCCTGCTCTCTATCACCACCGAGGGGTTAGACCGGTGATTCGGACAGCCATAAGGAGGCCCACTATGAGGAGACGAGAGCTGACATAAAAAGAGAGGGAAATCCATGATTGCATTCACGATTCCCGGGCCTCCACAGGGCAAGGCCCGAGCGAGAACCTGCCGGAATGGGCATTCTTACACCCCGGAGAATACTGTCCTATATGAGAACCTGGTGAAAACCGAGTTCCTGCGCCAGTGTGGAAGGGAACAGCGGATCAGGGCGGAACAGAACCGGCCCGCTCTGGGAATGGAAATTGTGGCCGTCTATCCGGTGCCGTCCGGTTATTCCAAGCGCAAGACGGTTTCCGCTCTGGCCGGGGATTTGCTTCCCGCCAAGAAGCCGGACGCGGACAACGTGGCGAAGATCGTCGCAGACGCTTTAAACGGTCTGGCTTATGACGACGACGCGCAGATCACCGACTTAACCGTAATGAAACGGTACGGCCAGGAACCCGAGGTGAGGGTGAAGGTGTGGCCGATATTCACGGAGATGAAATGAAAGGATGAATTTCATGCCAGTATCTAAAACCGAGCGGGAAACCGTGATTTTATTCAACGAGGCGGAAGCTGCTGCCAGTGTGTACACCTACAACGGCGCGTTGAAGCGCAAGTTGACCGGATTGTGTGCAACCAGACCCACAGAGGCCAGACAGACCAAGGATGACGGGCGGGGCGGATTGACCTTTGAAGTGCCGAAACGCTGGATAAAGGTGAATGCAAGCCGTATCCTCACCGCCGAGCAGAAAGAAGAGCGGGCGGAACGCGCAAGAGCTATTTTTAGTTCAAAATCCTAGATAATTATCGAGGGAAAAACCCCTTGCCCGCTCCGGTAATGTGCTTTCATGTCTTGATACATATAGGGCGGAAAGTGAGGCGGCGCAAGGCGGATTTCAGCAATAACGGCCACCGAGCCGATAGAGAAAGGAAGCGCCATCATGGAAGCAATGTCTGACTACTACGTCAAAGGAACCACCGAGGCGGGGGAGCTGGTCACTATGCCCATCGAGGACGACAACGTATTCACCCACTGCCCGGACTGCGGGAGGGAACACGCCGTTGATCTTGTGGAAATAGCAAGCAGCGGAGACTTCGACCTCTACAGTAGTTCGGTATGCTGCGAGGATTGCACCCGGAAGCGCCGGGGAGAATAAACCAAACGAGCGGGCAACCTATCCACAGTGGACGGGTTGCCCGCTTTCTTTTTAGGGCCTTGGGAATCTCGGGATAGGATACATCTCATTTCTAAGATTTATCATAATTTTCAGGGGGTGCGTGGTATTCGGAGACCCGCTCCTGATCCACCCATACCACCGGGGGGACTTACTCACGGCCGTATCCTTTTTGGGCCTCCCATATCTCTTATACCCCCGGTCTCATAATGTTTCAGGAAGTATCATATAAACCGTGGACAACCCTTCACGCAAAAAAATCTCCCTAAATGGGCACAGCGCCTTTTTAGGGAGGACAGAAATGTAGCGCGAGGTCAACGATATTGACCTTGCGGTCGCCCCAAACGTCAATCAGCTCTACCTCTGGACCGAGCGCGGAGCCTCCCGACACTGCAAGATTCTGGATGATGTTCTTCGCGATTTTAAAGGATACCAGCGAAACGTTCCAAAGGATTTTGCCAACCGGGATAAGGCAAGGGAGTGGATCATCCTGAACCAATTTGGAAGGAGGAATTTGACAGCGTTCCAGCGATCGGAACTGGCTTTGCAGTTGAAGCCGGGAATTATCGCGGAAGCACGAGAAAAAGAATTCGAAAGGAAAACGACTTTGACGAAATCAGCAAAGTCGAATATGCCACAAATCAACACCCGCGAAAAACTTGCCAAAGTAGCAGGCATATCTCAAGACACCCTCAGAAAAGCGGAGGTGATCAAGGAGGAAGGTACGAGGGGTATGCCACTATCTGCAACTAAAAAGCCGCCACCCGTAAGGGCAGCGGCATGGATTACTTGGCTATTTTCAGTTCCCTGATCTGTGAGGTGTTGTCCTTGGTGACAGCTTCCAGAGCGGTGACCTTGGCCTTGATCTCTTCCACGTCCTCCGCTACCTGATCCAGCTTCTTGAATTTATCGTTGATCCCCTGCTGGCCCTCAAGAAGCAGATCAACCTTTTTCTCCAGGGTTACCAGCTTAGCGTTATCAGCCTTTACAGCCTGCAAATCTTCACGGATTTCGGCATTATCAGCTTTAAGGGATTGAAGGTCATCTTCCATTCGATCAAGCCTTGAACTTATCGGAGCCAACAACTGCCCCATTGCTTCCAGCATATCCTTGTCAATCATCTTCTTCACCTCACCCTCTTAGAATACCATTCCCCCTGTGGTTTTGCAAGGGGCATATTAAATTTTTATAGGCAGAACATTAACCCAAGTAAGGAGTGCAAGGACGCCCCATACAATCAACATGTAAGGGAAATAGGCAATGAAATATGCCACACATCCAACGTATTTATCATGTATTTCTAGCTTATTATAAACGATTGCCCTAACCGTCCAATAGGTAATCAACAGTAAAACAAAATAGATAATCCCGTCTGGTACTACAAAGTTTAGAAATTGATTTTCAAATATATCAATTTGCCCAATCGTGTAATAACAAGCGATCCATCTAACAAGGAAGCTTACGCCAGATAATAGGCCGTAAAAATTGAATGATCCTCCTTTACTCATTGTCAAACTTCCTTCCCATTATCCCGCTCTATAGTCTCATCCACAGCCCGGACAATGAAACCGTTGAGACTTTCGCCCTGTTCCTCTGCGTGGGCTTGCAGCTCTGCCTTGCGGCCTTTGGGAATACGGATCAGTACACTATCTTGTTTTTCCAAATAACGCCTATTTCCTTCAAGATGGGCTTTAGTAGCCATGCCATACACCTCCCCATTACAATATACTACAAATCGATGTTCATGTAAACATGAATAATCAACAAATACATGATATCATGTTTGTTTATAATGCGAATTGATATTCATGATATCATGTACTATAATATAAACAGTGAAAGGGAAAGCGGCAAGGCCGGGAT
>CAKTTT010000071.1 GCA_934615635.1 uncultured Eubacteriales bacterium
GCAGTATACGGTGGGGATGGCGGGTTTCCGCCGCTTTCAGGAACTGATGGCCACCGAGCCGGATATCGTCGACAGCCCGGACGCCTGCCCCCTGGACAACGTCCGGGGAGAGGTGGATTTTGAGGACGTGACCTTTTCCTATGACAACGACGTGCGGGTGCTGTCCCATGTGAGCCTGCATATTCCGGCGGGGAAAACCCTGGCCCTGGTGGGCCCCTCCGGCGGAGGGAAAAGCACCCTGTGCCATCTGATCCCCCGGTTTTATGAGATCGCCTCCGGCCGTATCACGGTGGACGGCCGGGATATCCGGGAGGTGACGCTGTCCTCCCTGCGCTCCTGCGTGGGCATTGTCCAGCAGGATGTGATGCTCTTCGCCGGCACCATCATGGAGAATATCCGGTACGGCCGGATCGGCGCCACCGACGAGGAGGTGATGGAGGCGGCCAAAAAGGCGGAAATCCATGAGGATATCCTCCAGTTCCCCGACGGCTACCAGACCTATGTGGGGGAGCGGGGCGTCACCCTGTCCGGCGGCCAGAAGCAGCGGGTGAGCATCGCCCGCGTTTTCCTGAAAAACCCGTCGATTTTGATTCTCGACGAAGCCACCTCCGCCCTGGATACGGTGACGGAGGCTCATATTCAAGCCGCTTTTGATAAGCTGTCTCAGGGACGCACCACCCTGGTGATCGCCCACCGGCTTTCCACCATTCGGGGCGCGGACGAGATCGTTTACATCGATGCGCAGGGCATACGGGAGCAGGGGAGCCACCGGGAGCTGCTGGAGAAAAACGGCTTGTACGCCTCCCTTTACCGGGTGCAGCTCCAGGACAGGGAGGAATAAAGCGCCTATCGGCGAAAACCAACAATTTTCCTCTGGCGTTTTTCCGCAGGATTCGGTATACTGGTAAACAGACCCCATTTGACAGGGAGGCGTCGGTTTGAAATATAAAATTCACCGCAGTCTGGCGGAGCAGATCCGGGAGGGGTGCGAGGGCCGGCTGAACACCCGGTTGCGGGCCGGCTGGTTTTCCTTCGGCAACGTCTATCCTGACGTGAGCCATCAGCGGATTATGCATATGCATGAGGCGGATTCCGCCGGCAGGATGGTGGACCGCATGATCCGGCGGCTCTGCCGTTGGGGAATCGAGAACGGGAAAATGCTTTCCCGCTGGAATTCCCTCCGGCTGGGGATCCTTTCCCATTACATATGCGATTTCATGTGCTATGTCCACACCCCGGCTTTTAAAGGGAGCCTCAAGGAGCACCGGGCGTATGAGGAGGAGCAGAGCCGCTACCTGGACACCCAGTGCGCCCGGGCTGTCTGCTCGTTTTATCAGGCCGGCAGCGGCGAGGAACTGACCGCGCTGCTGGGTCGGGTGCTGCGGGAAAGGGATCCGGCCTCCTATTCGCCGGAGGACGATCTGGAATACGCCGCGGCGGTGGCCACAGAGCTGACCTGCGCCATCCTGCGCATCCGCACTGCGCGGCGGGAGGCCGCCAACTGGTGGAATCACCTCCCCTTTATGCGGCGGCGGTATCTGTCCCGCACCTAAGGGGGCGGCGGATAGGGACGGAAAAGGAGCGGAAGGACGATGAACGAGCGGGAGCGGAATCTGGAAACCCTGAACAGCCTGTTGGTGGACACCTTCAACGCCATCCTCAAGGTGGAGGAGCGTTCCCTCCGCGTGGGGCTGACCGACACCGTCACGGTGACGGAGATGCATATACTGGACGCCATCGGGGACGACGGCGTCCGTACGGTGACCGAGCTGGCCGCCGCCGCGATGGTCACCGTCAGCACCATGACCATCGCCATCAACCGGTTGGAGGGGAAAAAGCTGGTGGAACGGGTGCGGGATACCGCCGATCGCCGGGTGGTGCGGGTGCGTCTGACCGAAGCGGGACGGCGGATCGCCTACGCCCATCGCCGCTTTCACCGCCGGATGGCCCGGGCGGTGGCGGACGGGCTGGAGCCGGGGGAGCTGGACATCCTGGCCCAGGCGATGGAGAAGCTGCGGGGATTTTTCCAGGAGGAGAGCCTCAGACTGCCGATGGAGGCAGACGGCTGAATGGGATATGTCAAAGCGTCGGCCTTCCTATGGGGGCCGGCTTTTTCATTTTAGGGATCAGCGGCGGAGCCGATGGGGATGCGCCCCAAAGAGCTATGGCATCGGACGAAGCGAGTCGCCGACCAGGCATCTGGGCGGAGCGTGCGGGCCCATTTACGGGGGCAGAGCCGTTAAGGGAAAGGGGAAGGCTATTTAAAGGCCCGCTGCTCGTGCCGTCGTCCCTCCCGCGGGAAATTTTCACCCGGATGAATTGCGCTGGAGGACATTTTGGGCTATACTACTGGTAACGCCGTCGGGCCCGCGGGTCCGGCCATTCGATGGGGGAGGGTTTTCATGAAGCTGCTGGTTCTAGACGGAAACAGCATCATCAACCGCGCGTTTTACGGCATCAAGCTGCTGTCCACCAAGGACGGCCTGTATACCAACGCCCTTTTCGGCTTTCTGAACATTTATCAGAAGCTGCTGGATATGACCGGGGCCGATCATGTGGCCGCGGCCTTCGATCTGTCCGCTCCCACCTTCCGTCACCAGGCGTACGATGCCTACAAGGCGGGGCGCAAGGGGATGCCGGAGGAGCTGCGGCAGCAGCTTCCCATCCTCAAAGAGCTGCTGCCTCTGCTGGGCTGCACGGTGGTGGAAAAAGAGGGCTATGAGGCGGACGACATCTTGGGCACCCTCTCGGCCGCGGCGGCGGAGCAGGGGGGCGCGTGCTTCATCGCCACCGGGGACCGGGACGCTCTGCAGTTAGTGGGGGAACGGGTGACGGTGCTGCTGGCCGCCACCAAGATGGGCCGGCCGGAAACCACCTTGTACGATGTGCCGGCCATCCGGGAAAAGTACGGGCTGGAGCCGGCCCAGCTCATCGATCTGAAGGCGCTGATGGGGGATGCCAGCGACAACATTCCCGGGGTGCCGGGGGTGGGGGAAAAAACCGCTCTGGATCTCCTGCATCGCTTCGGCAGCCTGGACGACCTATATGCCGAGCTGGAGGACTCCGACCTGCGGGAGGGGCTGAAGCAGAAGCTGACCGCGGGGAAGGAAAGCGCCTATCTCAGCCGTAAGCTGGGCACCATCTGCCGCACAGCCCCGGTGGATAGGGAGATGGAGGCCTATCGCCTGCGGCCCTACCGGCGGGAGGAGCTTTCACGGCTGCTGGCGAGACTGGAATTTTTCAAGCTCATGGACAAGCTGGAGCTGAACGCCCCCGTTCCCGCCGACGGGGCGGCGGAGGAAGAGGCCCCGACGCCCTCCTCCCCCGCCCTGCTGGAGGGGGAAGCGGCCCTGGCCGCCGTGAAAAAACAGATGGAAACCGGCAGGCTGGATCTGCTGCCCGCCTTCGAGCAAGGGCGGCTGGCCGGTCTATGGGCGGTCACGGAGGCGGGCGTCGCCCATGTGACGGCGGAAACGGCCGGTTCCGCCGGCCTGCCGGCGCTGCTGGAGGGCGTCCGGGTGCGCACCCATGACAGCAAGCCCCTTCACGCGGCGCTGCTGCGGGAGGGCGCGGCCGTCGGGGTGGAGATGGACACCATGCTGGCGGGATATCTGCTCAATCCCCTGGCATCGGGCTATGCCCTGCCCCGGCTGGCCCAGGAATACGGCCTGCCGCTGGCGGGAGAGGGAGAGGCGGAGCAGGCGGCGCTGCTGCCGCCACTGGCGGAAACGCTGGAGCGGGAGACTGCCGACCAGGGGGAGGAGTGGCTGCTGCGGGAGGTGGAGCAGCCGCTGGCCGAGGTGCTGGCCGCCATGGAAAACGAGGGCTTTGCGGTGGATAAAGCGGGAATCGCCGCTTTCGGCGAGGTGCTCCAGGACCGGATCGACGACATCCAGCGGCAGATCACCGAGGCGGTGGGCTACGCTTTCAACCTCAACTCCCCCAAGCAGCTTGCCAAGGCGCTATTTGAGGATTTGGGGCTGCCGGCCAAGAAAAAGACCAAATCCGGCTATTCCACCAACGCCGAGGTGCTGGAAAGCCTGCGGGACGCCCATCCGGCGGTGGAGATGCTGCTGGATTACCGGATGCTGGCCAAGCTCAAATCCACCTACTGCGACGGCCTGCTCAAGGTGGTGGGGGAGGACGGCCGGATCCATTCCTCCTTCAACCAGACGGAAACCCGCACCGGTCGGATCTCCTCCACCGAGCCCAATCTGCAGAACATCCCTGTCCGGCAGGAGCTGGGCCGGGAGCTGCGGCGCTTTTTCATTGCCCGCAAGGGCTGGGTGCTC
This sequence comes from uncultured Eubacteriales bacterium, assembly GCA_934615635.1. GTDB lineage: Bacteria > Bacillota > Clostridia > Oscillospirales > Acutalibacteraceae > CAKTXU01. The sequence continues at coordinate 4,293 of CAKTTT010000071.1, forward strand.
TGCGATGCGGACTATTCCCAGATCGAGCTGCGGGTGCTGGCCCATATGGCTGGAGACCCCACCATGATCGAGGCCTTCAATTCCGGGGAAGACATCCACCGGATCACCGCCTCCCAGGTGTTCGGGGTGCCCCAGGAGTTGGTGACGCCGCTGATGCGCTCCCGGGCCAAGGCGGTGAATTTCGGCATCGTCTACGGCATTGGCGCCCACTCCCTTTCCCAGGATATTCAGGTGTCCTACGGGGAAGCCAAGAGGTATATCGACGACTACCTCGCCCATTACAGCGCGGTGGCGGGCTTCATGGAAGACCGGATCCGCCGGGCGAAGGAAACCGGCTACGCGGAAACCCTCTTCGGCCGGCGGCGGCCGCTGCCCGAGCTGAAGGCCTCCAACGGTGTGACCCGCTCCTTCGGGGAGCGGGTGGCCCTGAATATGCCCATCCAGGGCACGGCTGCGGATATCATCAAGATCGCCATGGTCCGGGTTTACCGCCGGCTGCGGGAGGAGAAGCTGGAGGCCCGGTTGATCCTCCAGGTACACGACGAGCTGCTTGTGGAGGCGCCCGAGGCGGAGGCGGCCCGGGTGGCCGCCCTGCTCAAGGAGGAGATGGAGGCCGCCGCCGCGCTGCAGGTGAAGCTGGAGGCGGAGGTCCACATCGGTTCCACCTGGTACGACGCCAAGGGCTGATGGAAACGGAAAGCTCTCCCGCTTTTTCGGGGCGACGGGGCGGCTTCAGGCGCAACGGCAGCCGCTTCGCTCTGCCGCCCGGACTCTCTTTTGTCCGACGCCCGGAATGGCAGGCGGGGATACACGCCATGACCGAAGGGCGCGTCGCCCCCTGCGCTGTTCTTTGCGCTATATCTTCTGAAAAGGCCGCCGCGGGCGATTGATCGGCGAGGGCGAAGCCGCCCTTACTTTCCTTCTGTTTTCGCGCCGGAAGGTGTTTTCAAACAGAATGACGGCGGATCCGCTTCTACGGTGTTCATCGCCATGATCATACGGAGGGCGGATCGCCTGAACACGGTGTATAGCTTTGCCCCTGCGGCCCGTCCCGCCGGAGGCATGGATGCGGGCGGAGCGGGGGCGATGCGCCGGCTTTTGAAACAGGTGCGGGGAAAACGCTCTCCAGCGTTCTGCAAGTCTGGGGTGGCCATGCTTCAAAACCGGCGGAAACAGCGGCGGCTTTTCCGGTAAAAAGGGAATCTATGGGCGGGTATGGAGAAAATGAAAAAAATTGGGTGAAAGCCGTTGACAAACGGGCTGCAGATTCTTATAATGGAATACGCAAGCAAAGGCGCTGCAGGTTGGTCCTGCTGCGCCCTTTTTTCCATCTTACGGGGCGCGGCCGATCCGCCCGGCGTCCTATTCTGTCAAGTAAAGGAGAAGGCATATGTCGTACATTGACGAGGTGCTCGGCAAGGTCGAGCAGAAAAACGCTTCCCAGCCCGAATTTCTCCAGGCCGTCCGGGAGGTGCTGGAGTCCCTGCGCCCGGTCATCGAGGCCCACGAGGCGGAGTACCGCCGCGACGGCGTGCTGGAGCTGATCACCGAGCCCGATCGGCAGATCATGTTCAAGGTGCCGTGGGTGGACGATCAGGGCAACGTTCAGGTCAACACCGGCTATCGGGTGCAGTTCAATAATTCCATCGGTCCCTACAAGGGCGGCCTGCGGCTGCATCCCTCGGTGAACATCGGCATCATCAAATTTCTGGGCTTTGAGCAGGTGTTCAAGAACTCCCTGACCGGCCTGCCCATCGGCGGCGGCAAGGGCGGCTCCGATTTTGATCCCAAGGGCAAATCCGACCGGGAGGTCATGGCCTTCTGCAAGAGCTTCATGACCGAGCTGTACCGCTACATCGGCGCGGATGTGGACGTTCCCGCCGGCGATATCGGCGTGGGCGCCCGGGAAATCGGCTATCTGTTCGGCCAGTATAAGCGGCTGACCCACAGCTACGAGGGGGTTCTCACCGGCAAGGGGCTGACCTACGGCGGTTCCCTGGCCCGGAAGGAGGCCACCGGCTACGGCCTGCTGTATTTCACCAACGCCATGCTCAAGCGCAACGGCCATGATCTGAAGGGCAAGACCGTCGCGGTTTCCGGCGCGGGCAACGTGGCGATTTACGCCACCGAAAAGGCCACCGAGCTGGGCGCCAAGGTGGTCACCATGAGCGATTCCACCGGCTGGGTGTACGATGCCGAGGGCATCGACCTGAAGGCGGTCAAGGAGATCAAGGAGGTCAAGCGTCAGCGGTTGAGCGAGTATGTCAAATATCGTCCCAACGCCCAGTATCATGAGGGCAAGGGCGTTTGGTCGGTCAAATGCGACGTGGCGCTGCCCTGCGCCACCCAGAACGAGCTGCATCTGGAGGATGCCAAGCTGCTGGTGAGCAACGGCTGCATCGCCGTGGCGGAGGGCGCCAATATGCCCACCACCATGGAGGCCACCGCCTACCTGCAGGAGCAGGGCGTGCTGTTTGCGCCGGGAAAGGCGTCCAACGCCGGCGGCGTGGCCACCTCCGCGCTGGAGATGAGCCAGAACAGCGAGCGGTTGAGCTGGACCTTCGAGGAGGTGGACGGCCGCCTGAAGGGAATCATGGAGGCGATCTTCCAGAAAGCGGACGAAGCGGCTGCCAAATACGGCATGGAGGGCAACTATGTGGCCGGCGCCAACATCGCGGGCTTCGAGAAGGTTGTGGATGCCATGCGCGCCCAGGGCTGCTGATCGCGCCGCGACTGCGGGAGCGGAAAAGCGGAAGCCGGATGATGTCCGCCGCCCGAACGGGGCGGCGGAAGGCGGACGGAGAAATGGAGAACAGGGGGCGGACAGCGTTGGGGCTGTCCGCCCTTTTCTCTGCCGGATAACCGGATAAAGGAAACAGGGCCGCGGTCCTGTGTGGGGGCTTTCCGCTTTTATGGACGCTTGATCCGCCGAGATCTATGGCTTTGCCGGACAACCGACAAGGATCGCTTTGTTTTTGGACAGCCCCATCGTGTTCGCCACGCCCCCTTCCGAAACGCCGCCGGCGGGAGGGCTTTGGCTGGCGCGGGGCACGGGAAAGAGATCCTTTCATTCCCCGTGATAGCAGCGGCGAATCCGGGCAGACTACATCATGGGCTTTTACAGGGAATTTCCGCCGCCCCTTGTCGAAACCGCCCGATTTTGCTATACTGATGCAAAAGCCGCATAAACGGATGCAGGAGGGGCGAAGGGGTGCAGAAATGAAGAAAATCCTGAAAATGCTGTTTAACCGGGTGGTCCTGGTGGGGCTGGCGATCCTGGTTCAGGTGCTGCTGCTGATTCTGATGGTGGTCAAATTCCAGGAATATTTTGTTTATTTTTACGCCATGTGCACGGTGTTGAGCATGGCGGTGGTTCTCATCATCGTCAATGGCAACAGCAATCCGGGATATAAAATCGCCTGGCTGATTCCGGTGCTGCTGGTGCCGGTGTTCGGCGGGCTGTTTTACGTGATTTTCGGCGGCAACCGGCTGCGCAAGCCGGTAAAGCGAAAGATGAGCAAGGTGGAGGAAAAGATGCGTCTGGCGCTGCCTCCTCAGGAGGGAATGCTGGAGGAGCTGGAATCGGTGAGCATCGACGCCGCCAATCAGGCGCGCTATATCCAGACCTACGCCTACTGCCCGGTTTACACCAACACCTACACCGATTATCTGCCCATGGGAGAGATCAAGTTTGAGCGGATGAAGGAGGAGCTGCGCAAGGCGGAGCATTATATCTTCCTGGAATATTTCATCATCCAGGAGGGTACGATGTGGAACGCGATCCTGGAGATCCTCACGGAAAAGGTGAAGCAGGGGGTGGAGGTCCGCCTGATGTATGACGACATGGGCTGTATTATGACCCTCCCGCATCACTACGAGCGGCAGATGGAGGCCCTGGGCATCGCCTGCTGTGTGTTCAACCCCTTTATCCCCGTTTTATCCTCCCGCCTCAATAATCGGGATCACCGAAAAATCTGCATTATCGACGGGCATACCGGCTTCACCGGCGGCATCAACCTGGCTGACGAGTATATCAACGCCTACGAAAAGCACGGACACTGGAAGGATTCCTCCATCATCCTCAAGGGGGACGCCGTGTGGAACCTGACGGTGATGTTTCTGGCCATGTGGGATGATATCCGGGGGATCCAGGAGGACTATGAAAAGTTCAAGCCCCAGGTGTATCAGACGGTCCCGGAGGCGAAGGACGGCTTTGTGCAGCCTTATTCCGACAATCCGCTGGATGATGAAATCGTGGGGGAGACGGTTTACTTCAACCTGATCAACAAGGCGAAGCGGTATGTCTATATCACCACCCCTTATCTGATCGTCGACAATGAGATGGTCACCGCCCTGTCCACGGCGGCCAAAAGCGGGGTGGATGTGCGGATCGTCACCCCGCATATCCCGGACAAATGGTACGTCCACGCGGTGACGCGGGCGTATTACGAAACCCTGCTGCAAAACGGCGTGAGGATTTATGAATACACCCCCGGCTTCATCCACGCCAAGACTTTTGTGGTGGACGACGAATATGGCACCGTGGGCACCATCAATCTGGACTATCGCAGCTTGTATCTGCATTTTGAATGCGGCGTCTGGCTTTGCCGCACCCGCAGCGTGTTGCAGATCAAGGAAGATTTTCTCGCTATGCTGCCCGTTTGTCAGGAGATCACCCTGGAGCAGTGCCAGCATGTTCCGTGGTACCGCAAGCTGGGCAGAGCCTGCCTGCGGATATTCGCGCCCCTGATGTGATAATCCGGCCGCCGCGGGAGAGAGACGGCGCGCCGATTTTGATTGAACGTTGGAAAGAAGGAAAAGGATTTGGATAAACCGCGTATTGAAGCCGCCGTGAGGGAGCTGCTGCTGGCCATCGGCGAGGATCCCGACAGAGAAGGGCTGCAGGAAACCCCTCGGAGGGTGGCGGAGATGTATGGGGAGATCTTCTCCGGTCTGGAGGAGACGCCTGAAAAGCATATGAAGCTGTTCAACGAGACCAAGCATGACGAAATGGTCACGGTGCGGGATATCCCGCTCTATTCCATGTGCGAGCATCATCTGCTGCCCTTTATCGGCGTGGCGCACATCGCCTATATTCCCCGGGACGGCCGGGTGATCGGGCTGTCCAAGCTGGCGCGGATCGTCAACGCTTTCGCCCGCCGTCCCCAACTGCAGGAGCGGCTCACCGCCCAATTGGCGGATTTCCTGGAGGAAAAGCTGGAACCCCAGGGGGTGGCGGTGATTATCGAGGCGGAACATCTGTGCATGACCATGCGGGGGGTGCGGGCCGCCGGCGCCAAGACCCAGACCTCCGCCCTGCGCGGCCGGATGAAGGCGGATCCACGCGCCAGAGCGGAGGTCCTGGATCTGCTGATTCGGGGAAGGTAAAGGCTGGACGAGAGCGGCCGCTTCCCACGGTTTTGTCATGCAGCCGTCGGAAGCGGCTTTTCAAATGAAAAAACAGGCGAGAGCGGTTCACACCCCTCTCGCCTGTTTTTGTAAAGGGAAAACCACAGGGAAGGGGAGCGGTTCAGGAGAAGGCTTGCGCGGATGATGAAGGAAGAAAAACCCTCTTTGCTATAATGAGAGTGCGGTGTGGCAACTGTCCTCAAAAGCAAAGGGAGGTCATTCAGGAATGAACGACGTAAATCGTTTAACGCATACGAGAGGTATGCCCCGATCATGTGCACATGCTGGTAGAGATACCGCTTAAAGTAGTAGTCTCCAGTTTCATGGGGTATCTCAAAGGGAAGAGCAGCCAGATGATCTACGAAAAATTTCCAGAGCTAAAGTATAAATATGGAAACAGGGAATTCTGGTGCCGAGGGTATTACGTGGACACAGCAGGCAAGAATGCGAAAAAGATACAGGAATATGTTAAACATCGATTAGAAGAGGACAAAGCCGGAGGTCAACTGACAATGGGGGACCTCTAAACCCGTTTACGGGTAGCAGGTAACCGTCTTTCGTAACTGGCAGAC
>CAKTTT010000072.1 GCA_934615635.1 uncultured Eubacteriales bacterium
GGTACACCCCGCCTCCATCCCTTCTCTATCCCTTCTCTATCCCTTCTCTATCCCTTCTCTGCCGCGTTTGAGCCCCCCTTTTATGCCCTCCAGCGGAAGAACACCGGCCCCATCCTCTCCACCCGCGTTTTACCGATACGCCCGGGGTTAGTTCCGGGGGTAGAGAAAGGCCCCACCCATGGCAGATGAAAGCGCAGTGAGAAATGGGCAGAGAACCATCCCTTTCTCCCTGCCGATTTCCACAGAACGGCGGGTCCTCTTGCAAGCAAACGCGATCTCTTCCCGCTTTCCCGCCCGCTCCCCTTCTCCTTTTCCAGGGGAGGCTTGCAGTCAATATCCAAAGGAAGGGACTGCCTGGCCTCCCCCTTGCAACCTTGATCCCCTCTTCCCATCGCCGTTTTTCTTTTTTGCCCGGCGCTTTCCGTTTTTCACGCTCACCGGATGTTCACCGACTTCCGCCTTTTTGAATCATGGGCACTGCCCGTGGTTTTCCTTATGCGAAAAGCCCCGGCCGCAGCTCGTTTGCTGCAGCCGGGGCCGTTTCGGCGTCCGCCGTCCTATTCGTCGTATCCCTTGGGGTTCTGGGATTGCCAGCGCCAAGAATCCCGGCACATATCCTCCACGCCCCGTTTCGCCTTCCAGCCCAACACCCGCTCCGCTTTGGAGGGGTCGGAATAGCAGGTGGCGATATCCCCCGCCCGGCGGGGCCCGATCACATGGGGCACCGGCACGCCGTTGGCGCTTTCAAAGGCTTTTACCAGATCCAGCACGCTGTATCCCCGGCCGGTGCCCAGGTTGAACGCCTCCGCGCCGGTGTGGGTCATGGCGTAATCCACCGCCTTGAGATGACCGTCCGCCAGATCCACCACGTGGATGTAATCCCGCACCCCGGTGCCGTCGTGGGTGTCGTAATCGTCGCCATGGATGGCGAGCTGCGGCAGCTTGCCGATGGCCACCTGGGAGATGTAGGGCATGAGATTGTTGGGGATGCCGTTGGGATCCTCCCCGATCCGGCCGCTTTCATGGGCGCCGATGGGATTGAAATACCGCAGCAGCACCGCCGTCCACGCGGGATCGGAGACGCACACGTCCTTGAGAATCTCTTCGATGATATATTTGGTGCGGCCGTAGGGATTGGTGACCGCGCCGGTGGGCATATCCTCCTTCAGCGGGGAGGGATTGTTCATGCCGTACACCGTGGCGGAGGAGCTGAACACAATCCGCTTGCAGCCCGCCTCCGCCATCACCCGGCAGAGGGTGACGGTGCCGCCCACGTTGTTGTCGTAATACTCCAGCGGCTTGCTCACCGATTCGCCCACTGCCTTGAGCCCGGCGAAATGGATCACCGCCTCGATGTCATGGGCGGCGAATACCCGGCGCAGCCCCTCCTCGTCCCGGATATCGCATTCATAAAAGGGGAAATCCTTCCCCGCCAGCTCCTTGACCCGGCGCAGCGCCTCCGGTTTCGCGTTGTAGTAGTTGTCGATCACCACGATATCGCGGCCCGCCTTGAGCAGCTCAATACAGGTGTGGCTGCCGATATAGCCGCAGCCCCCCGTAACCAGAATGGACATGCGCGATTCCTCCTTTAATGCTAACATATGCGTGGGGTGGTTTTCAGTGGTCAAACCGGCGGGAGGGCGTTTCCTCCCGCTGCCGACTATCATTATACCGAAAATTTCCGTTATTGCAATGGACGGGGGTTGCATTCGCCCGTTATTTTAAATCTTCCGCCGAAAAATGCATGGATTGCCCCGGAAAAATAGCGTACACTATTCTCAACGGAAAAACAGGCTTTCAGCATTTTAGAAAGGAAGGATTCCACCATGAGCAACCCGCAAACGCCCGCTCTGGTCATCATGGCCGCCGGCATGGGCAGCCGCTTCGGCGGCCTCAAGCAGATCACGCCGGTAGGTCCCTCCGGAGAGATGATCATCGATTATTCCCTGTACGACGCCAAGGCCGCCGGTTTCGGCCGGGTGGTGTTCGTCATCAAGAAGGAGATCGAGGAAACCTTCCGGGAGCACATCGGCAATCGCATCGCCGCGCAGCTTCCCGTGGAATACGTCTATCAGGAACTGGACGCCCTGCCGGCGGGCTACGCCGTTCCGGAGGGACGGGTGAAGCCCTGGGGAACCGGCCACGCGGTGCTGTGCTGCCGGGAAACGGTCCGGGAGCCCTTCATGGTCATCAACGCCGATGATTATTATGGCCCGGAATGCTACCGGTTATTATACCGCTTCCTCACGACCCCTCAAACCGGGGATAAGCTGCACATCGCCATGGCCGGCTACATTCTTTCCAACACCCTGACGGAAAATGGTTATGTCTCCCGGGGCGTCTGCACCACCGACGCGGCGGGCTATCTCACCGGGCTGCAGGAACGCACCCGCATCGAGCTGCGGGACGGCCGGCCGGCCTTCACCGAGGACGGCGGCGAAACCTGGACGACCCTGCTGGCGGATGCCATCGTCTCCATGAACTGCTGGGCTTTTCCCGCCGGCTCCCTGGATCATTTCGAGGACAAATTCCGCGCTTTTCTGGACGAGCCGGACCGCAACCCCCTGAAATCGGAGTTCTACCTCCCCGCGGCGGTCAACGCCATGGTAGAGGCGGGAGAAGCGGACGTGCGGGTGCTGCACACCCCCGATAAATGGTACGGCATGACCTATGCCGAGGATCGGGCCATGGTCACAGACGCTATCCGCGCCATGACCGCCGCCGGGATTTACCCGGAAAAGCTCTGGAAATGAGCCAAAAGGGGCTGCAGCCCCGGAAAGGACGGATGAACCTATGACCGCCGACAACATGGCGCTGGAAATCGCGCGCCTTTTCGCCCTGGAGGGCGAACCGGTGGACGCCAAGCCCTACGGCTGCGGCCACATCAACGATACCTACTGCGTTTTCTGCGAGCGGGAAAACGCGCCCCGCCGCCGCTATATTCTCCAGCGGGTGAACAACAACGTCTTCAAGGACGTGCCCGCCCTGATGGAGAACATGGTGAATATCACCGCCTATCTGCGCCGGGTGGTGGCGGCGGACGGCGGCGATCCCGACCGGGAATGCCTGACCCTGGTTCCCACCAAATCCGGAGAGCCCTATTACGCCGCGCCCGACGGCCGCTATTGGCGCGCATTTATCTTCATCGAAAACGCCATCACCTATCAAACCGCCGCCAAACCGGAGCATTTCTATTATGCCGGCTGTGCCTTCGGCCGCTTTCAGCGGCTGCTGGCGGACTATCCCTCCGCCACCCTGCACGAAACGATCCCCAACTTTCACAATACCGCTTCCCGGTATCGGGATTTTGAAGCCGCCGTGGCGGAAAACGCCTCCGGCCGGGCGGCGGAGGCAGCGGAGGAAATCGCCTTCGTCCGGGCGCGTCAGGCGGACATGGGGGTGCTGGTGGATATGCTGGCCGCCGGCGAGCTGCCCCTGCGGGTGACGCACAACGACACCAAGCTCAACAACGTCATGCTGGACGACGTTACCGGCCGCCCGGTCTGCGTCATCGATCTGGACACCGTCATGCCCGGTCTCTCCCTGTATGATTTCGGCGACAGCATCCGTTTCGGCTCCAATCCCGCCGCCGAGGATGAGCGGGATCTCTCCCTGGTCACCTGTGATCTGAATCTGTTCGAGCAGTACGCCAGAGGCTTTCTGGAGGAGTGCGGCGACCGGCTGACGCCGGCGGAGATCCGGATGTTGCCCTTTTCCGCCAAGATGATGACGCTGGAATGCGGTATGCGCTTCCTGGCGGATCATATCGCCGGCGATACCTATTTCAAAATCCATCGGCCGGGCCATAATCTGGATCGCTGCCGCACCCAGCTCAAGCTGGTGGCGGATATGGAGACAAAAATGGATGCCATGGCCGCCATTGTGGATCGCTGCCTGAAAAAGTAAGGCCTTCCGCGCAGGAGACCCGTTATAAAAGAATAACTCTCAATGAACAGGACCGCCGGTTGAACCGGCGGTCCTGTTCATTGAGGAGGCGGCGAAAGCCTATCGCTTCCGCCGCCTTCAAGCCAGCAATTTTATTGTTTGTTTACCTGCTTATTTGCGCTTCTTGCTGATAACAAGAGCCGCGCCGGCGGCAGCCGCCATCACAATCGCGGAAACCGCTAAGGCATCGCCGGTAGAAGGCGTGGGATCAGGGGTGGGATCAGGATCGGGGGTGGGAGCGGGATCTTCGCCGCCCGCAGCGCCGAAGGTAGCCATCATGAAGTTGTCGAAGTAGGTCTCATCACCCCAGCCGGGATCGTCCTTCTTGGAGTCCTCATCGGTGGAGTAGCCGTGATGATAGAAACGCAGACCATAGATGGAGTTGATAGCCACACGGCAGGTCGCGGTGGCCACCTTCTTGCCGTTCACATACGCATCGTATTCCTGAGAACCGATGGTGAAGACCAGAGAGATGGTGGACACTTTGCCCAACTCCAGATCATATGCGTCATAACCCGAACGGCTGGAATCATACTCGGTGGTGGTGCTGCCGCCGTTGTCCAGGAACAGGGCAGGTTTGCCGTTGTTGGGCTGCAGTATAAAGACGTCATCCCAGTTCCAGTCTCTTTTCATATCACCAGCAGTCTGAACCAGACGAACCGCCGTGCCGTAACCATCTTGCTGCACAGGCAGATAGTCGAACTCAACCAGCACCTTGCCGGAGGTCAGATCTGCCTCAGCATGCAGGCCATCGTAGTTGTTGGTCCGGTTAACGGTGGAACCGCAGCGATTCAGACGCAGAGCATTGCCATCGATCTTGCCGGCAACGACTACTTCACCGTCTTTCTGATTTTCGTACAGCGGGAAGCCATGATCGCCCTCAAAATCTTCGGACATGATTACAGTAATAGCCTCGCCGTTCCACTCTTCGGCCGACACCGGCATAATGGCCACAGAGCCGATTAATGCCGCTGCCAACGCAACTGACAAACCTTTTTTCATGTAGACCCTCCTAGATATAAATTCCTGGCATATTTAACTATATACTTTTTCCGGGAAAAGTACAAGGTAATTTATACATAAAGATTCCCTATGTTTTAAATATTTTTTGCGGGATTATGGAATGTTTCGATGGCAAAATTCCGCTGATTCAAGGATTTTCCTGTTTCTTCCTGCTAAAGTGTAATCACTTACGCCTAATTTTCTTCTGACCACCCGCCGTTCTCCTGTCCATTACCCATAAAATTCGTATAGTTTCGACGCTTTTTCAGGCTTAACACGCCTAGCCGCCGCTTTGCCACCGTTCGGCGCCCACATACGGGCTTGCCCGGGCGTCTACGCGCTGCATTCAAGATCATCGGCGAAGCCGGTAGCAGGTCTAAATGAGCCTGCTACCGGCTTCGTCTCAAGACGTGCGGAAAAAGTTTTGCCCCCTTGCTCCGCGGCCCGTTATCAGATATGCCTTGTCCACCGTTGTTTTCTCTACTATTTAGGTTCTTTACTGCCCCCTATCGCCCACCCGCTTCGGTCCATGCTTGAAGCGAAAGCCGACGGAGCGCCCCACCGGCAGAGCCGGTGGTTTCCATACCAAAAAAGCTGTCGGAAAGAAATTTCCGACAGCTTTTTCCATGCAAACGCTTTCTTGGCTTCAGTATATCCCGTCCGTTCCCCATCTCTATGCGGCATCCACAAACTGCTCCGGATTATCCCGGATATATCCCACGCAAAGGTCAAGGGGCTTTTCCGCCTCCGCCGCCTCCAGGAAATCCGCATGGAGCTCCGCCAGTACGGCTTCCTCCCCGCCGGCATTCGGGGCTTCCCGCAGAGCGGTCGCACAGCGCAGGGCTCCCAGCTCCTGCAGCCCATCCGCCGCCAGCTCTAGAAAGTCTCCCGAAGGGCTGGCGAGCAGTTCCTCAAAGCCCGTCTCATCCAGCTCATGGCAGATCAGCCAGATGCTGTAGACCAGGCAGCGGCCGTGGGAAAGCAGCGGTATGACCCGGTAGGCATCCGGCCTGCGGCTGTCCAGCTTTCCCATCAGATTCGCCGCCACGGCGTTAACCAGCTCTCCGTCCGGCGTGGCCTCCAGCTTCTCCCGATCCAACACCTTGTAGCGCGCCTCAAGCTCCTCCGCCCGGCTTGCCTTGCTCCGGCGATTGCTTCCCCAGATATACAGCGCCACCAGCAGCGCCATAAATACCAGCACCAGTAGATAATATCCCGTTCCGCCTGCCTGAAACAGGCCGGCCAACCGTATTCCCTGCATCTCCGGTCCCCTCCTTGTTGATGATACGCGGTGTGGGTTGTACAGACCCATTATAGCTTGTCCCCTGATGCGGCGCAAGCCTCACCCGTTCTTTTCCACGGTCAGCAGCCGATAAATGTCCCCTTTTTTATGGCCGGTTTCCGCCGCCGCCCGCCGGGCGGCCTCGGAGGCCGCCGTTCCTTGAGCGGCATATTCCCTCGCCAGCGCCGCCGCCTCTTCCAAGGTGACCTGCGGCTCCTGGACAGGCGCCGCGCCCTCGATCACCAGCACAAACTCCCCACGAGGCGCTTCCTGCGAGAATCGCTCCGCCGCTTCCGGCAGCGTGGTGCGGATCACCTCCTCATGAATCTTGGTCAGTTCCCTCACCAGGGCGATCCGCCGCTCCCCCAGCACCAGAGCCATGTCTCTCAGAGTGGCGGGAAGCTTGTGCGGCGCCTCATAAAACACCATGGTTCGCTGCTCCAGCCGCAGGGCCTCCAGATGCTCCCGGCGGCTGCGCTTGTTGACGCTGAGGAAGCCCTCAAAGGTAAAGCGCCCGGCAGGCAGGCCGGACAAGGCCAGCGCAGTGACCACCGCGCTGGGGCCGGGAACAACCGTGACCGGTATCCCCTCGTCATGACAGAGCGCCACCAGTTCCTCCCCCGGATCGGAAATAGCGGGCATCCCCGCATCCGTGACCAGAACGGCGGATTCCCCCGCCTGCAGCCGGGACAAGATCTCCCCTCCCCGCTGCCGCTTGTTGTGCTCGTAATAGCTCACCAGCGGTTTCCTTATTTCAAAATGGTTCAGCAGGTTCATCGTCACCCGCGTATCCTCCGCCGCGATGAAATCGCATTCCCGCAGCGCCTTCACCCCTCTCGGGGACATATCCGACAGATTGCCGATGGGCGTGCCCACCAGCGTCAGCGTTCCGCTCATATCCCACCCTCACAGCCAGGCCGGTATCCGGCCTCTTTTCTTCGTCTCCAGCCTGGAGCGCCCGTTGATCTACCCCGTGCCAAAAGCCGGGGCGCCGCCGGGCGGCGGTTTGCTCCCCGGCTTCCGCCGCCTGCACTTTTCCCGCGGCAAAGGCGGAAACCATTCCATCAATCAGGCGGCAATCAGGCAGCATGGCTATAAACATACAGTCTCTCCAAACATACCTGAACCCTTCTCCAGCCGGCGCCTCGGCGGTCAATTCCCTCAGCCGCCCGCTCCTCTTCCTTTAAACCGGTGCGTCCACAAAACGGCTTGACCCATCGGTCCCGCGGAATCCCACAGGCAACAGGCGAGAAGAATCATCCTGCGGCGCCGCAGAATCGATCCGGCTCCACCACGCCCTCCATTTTCAGCCGCTTACGGTCTTCCGCTCATCCTGTTGTCGCCGTAAAATGACTCCCTGTGAGAGAATTTTCGCTTTTAGAGACAAGGGGCGGCAGTACCCTGAGTCCCGGTCGGCCGCCTTTTCTGGCCTCGCATAAGAGCAGCCAGGGCGACGCCTCTCTTCTATGCTGGACGAGCTGCAGCCGTTTGGGCTCCAGCCCTGAGGCCCGCAGAGCCTCCAGCACGTCGCACAACCGTTCAGGCCGGTGGCACAAGCAAAATCTCCCCCCGTTTTTCAGCAGCCGGGCCGCGGCGGCGGCCAGATGGGGAAGCAGCCCCGGCTCCGGCTCATGCCGGGCGGCCGCCGCCTCATCCCGGCTCACCCCGCCGCTTCCCGGGGGAAAATACGGGGGATTGCAGGCCGCCAGACCATATGCGCCGGCAGGCAGCACGCCCTCAAGCCGGTTCCAGTCGGCATGGTGAAAAGTGATCCGGCCCCCCGCCTGCAGGGCCGCGGCGGATCGCTTTGCCAGCGCCACCGCCCCGCCGTCCAGTTCCACCCCCTCTATCGGGTTATACGCGCCCTGCGCCCGCCACTGGAACGCGACGATACCGCACCCCGTCCCCAGATCGCAGCAACGCTCTCCACTCCGGGGGCGAGCGAAATCCGCCAGCAGCAGCGCATCCTCCCCGAATCGATGTGCCCGGTCGGTGAGCAGCCGCACCCCGTTCCCCAGCGTCTCCCAGTTTTCGCCCATTCCGCTTCATCCCCGCATCCACTGCCATATAAACGCGAAATGCCGGGCAGCCCCGGAGTAAGCGCACGCCTACCCTCGGCCGACCGGCAATCCGGATGATCCTTTGATTATTCCGCCTGAGGCGCGCCCACCGGGCAAACGTCGGCGCAGCTGCCGCACTCCGTGCAGAGGTCGGGGTTGATCTCGTATTTGCCGTCCCCCTCGGAAATCGCCGAAACGGGGCATTCCGCCTCGCAGGCGCCGCAAGCGATGCAATCGTCGCTGATTTTATAAGCCATGTATAAGCACCTCCTTCATATGTTCTCCCTTATCATATCATAATCGCCGCAAAAATCAACACTTTTATGCGACAAATTCCCTCTTTTCCAACATCCGCCTGTTGCCGAAGCGGCTGGATTCCAGCGGAATTGCCCGCGCCCCTCTCACCGAGCGGCGCAGCCCCTTTGTCCGCTGTCCATCCTCCGGCCTATCCAACATCCGGCGGCGGGATCCCTGCGTCCGGGCAGACTACGCCCTCCGCCATCCCAAAACCTACGGATCGGAAACCCCGCTTTTTCCTCCAAAAAGCCCGTGGTCCCTGCCGTCAGAAAGCGACGGACAGCAGCCGCCAAAACACCGCCGGCCGGACAAAGCGATTGTCAAGCGGCTGTCCCGTTTCCGCATATTCCGGCAGGCGTTGCTGTTCCTTTGCGGGCCCCGCCTTTCCGGTGATCCGCTTACGACTTTTCCAGCTCTTCCAACTGGGCCTGCTCCTCCTTGCCCACCTTGATGCGGTTGTCCCGGATAACCTTCACGTCCTCCCGCTTAAGCACCACCGGCGGGGAATCGGGGCTTTTGTCCAGCCGCACCTTGATGGCGCCGGTGAGCAGATTGGCTTCCAGCACCGTCCCCTTCCCTTCCTTGCTGGTGACGATGGCCCCCACCTTGGGCGTGGAGCGCAGCAGCTCCTCATAGGTATCCTGCTCGTATTTCAGGCAGCACATCAGCCGGCCGCAGCAGCCGGAAATCTTGGTGGGGTTCAGGGACAGCCCCTGTTCCTTGGCCATCTTGATAGACACGGGCTGAAAATCCCCCAGGAACTGGGAGCAGCAGAAGGGTCTTCCGCAGATTCCCAGCCCCCCCAGCATCTTGGCTTCATCCCGCACACCGATCTGCCGCAGCTCGATGCGGGTGCGGAACACCGAAGCCAGATCCTTCACCAGCTCCCGGAAATCCACCCTCCCGTCGGCGGTGAAATAGAACAGGATCTTGGAATTATCGAAGGTGTACTCCACATCCACCAGCTTCATGTCCAGCTTGTGGGCGGCGATCTTCTCCTGACAGAGCTTGAAGGCGCGTTTCTCCTTCTCCGCATTCTCCTTGGAACGGCGGATATCCTCCTGCGTGGCCGGCCGCAGCACCGGCTTGAGGGGCTTGATGATGGTTTCCTCCGCCACCTCCTTGTTGGGGATGACCACCTCGCCGCATTCCACCCCCCGGGCGGTTTCCACCACCACCTGGCTTCCTTTTTCCATGGCGTGCTCGCCTGGGTCGAAATAGTATACCTTGCCGGCATTCTTAAACCGGACGCCGATGATTGTCGCCATAATTGCGCTTCCATTCCTTTCCGGCGGAGCTCCGCCCAGGCCGGGCCGTCTCCGCCCCTACGGGAGGCCGTAACCAGAATTTATTTTCCCGCCGCCGCCCGCAGCCGGGCGCAAAACAGCGTTAAAAACAGGGTGTAATTCACATTGCGCAGCCGGGCCTGCTGCAGCTCCTCCACCACAGCGGCCAGCCGCATAAGCTGCGCCCGGGTCAGGGCCGCGG
>CAKTTT010000073.1 GCA_934615635.1 uncultured Eubacteriales bacterium
CGCGGTGAAAACCCATTTTATCGAGCGGGGTGAAAGCTATCTGGAGGTGCTGCGCCGGTATGTGGTCCCGCTGATCCAGCCGGGGGATATCGTCACCATGGGGGAGAAGGTCATCTCCATGTGCCAGAACAACACGGTGGAGATGAAGGATGTCAGGGTGGGCTTCTGGGCGCGTTTTCTCTCCAAATTCGCCACCCACAACAACAACGGCATCGCCATGGATGAGCCCTACAAGCTGCAACTGGCCATCGACATGAAGGGTCTGCCCCTGATCCTGTGGGCCTCCTTTGCGGGGGCCGTCTGCAAGCTGTTCGGCAAGCGGGGCGTGTTTTATAAAATCGTGGGCCAGGATGTGGCGGGGATTGACGGCTTCTACAGCCATTCCGCCTTCGAAACCTATCACACGCTGGCGGTGCTCAATCCCAAGGAGCCGGATAAGGTCTGCGAGGAGATACACAGCGCGCTGGGGATTAGTTGCGTGCTGGTGGACGCCAACGATATCGACGTGGAGGTGCTGGGCTGTTCCCCCGATCTGCGGGAACGGCCGGCGGTGTTCCTGGCGGATCTGATCCGGGATAACCCGGCGGGTCAGGACGATGAACTGACTCCTTTCATTATCGTGCGGGATATCGGAGATCGGGAAGCGCAGCCTTATGTGCCCGTCAAGGCGCTGGACAAGCCTCCCGAGGAACATTGAGGAGGCGGCGTCCATGTTTGGTTTGACGGAGATGCATTTTCACACCAGCGAAATCAGCGTTTGCGGCCGGGTGCCCGCTGCCGAAGGGGTAAGGGCCTATAAGAAAAAGGGCTATGATGCTCTGGTGGTGACCGACCATTTTCATTCCGATTATTTCGATTCCCTGCCGGAAGAGCTGTCCTGGGCGGAAAAGGCCGACCGCTGGCTTGAGGGATACCGCGCCGCCAGACGCGCCGGGGAGGCGCTGGGAATGACGGTGCTCTTGGGAATGGAAATCCGGTTCAACCATTCTCCCAACGATTATCTGGTATACGGGTGGACGGAGGAGCTGCTGCGGGAAACAGAAGCGCCCTATCAATGGGACGAGGAGGCTTTCCATCGCTTTTCTCAGGACAACGGGATGTTTTTCGCCCAGGCCCACCCCTATCGGAAAGGACTGCTCCGCTGTCCGCCCGCCTATCTGGACGGGGTGGAGGTCTACAACGGCAATGCCCGCCATGAGAATCAGAACGAAAAGGCGGCGGCCTATGCCGCGGAACATGGCTTGATTCCGCTGTGCGGTTCCGATTATCATCAGCCGGAGGACGTGGCGGATACCGGGTTGATCTTCGATCCGCCGGTGACCGACTCCGCCGACCTGATCCGGAGGTTGTGGGAGGGACAGTTTCAGCTTTCCCCGGCCATCGGGTGATTTTTACCCCGGAAATGAAAAAAAGGTTGACAAACCGTCGGCGCGCCTATATAATATTGGGCGTGACACTTGAGGTGAAATATGCTTCTACAGTTAAAACCATTGTTCATGGGCGAGCGGGAATCGCTGCCCATCGATACCGAGTTGGATTTCTCGGGACTGGAATGGCAGGGGGATTATCCCTTCCGGCAGCCCGTCCGGGTGAAGGGCGCGGTGGCGCTGACGGCGGAAATCGTTATGCTGCGCGCCAGGGTTTCCTATGTGTTCGGCGGCCGCTGCGACCGCTGCATGGAGGAATTCCAGGACGAACGGGAACTGGATGTGGAGCATATCCTGGTGACCTCCCTTGAAAACGGGGACGAGGGCGATTTTGTGTTGATCGACAACTATCAGCTCCCGCTGGATGAACTGGTGGAGGCGGATTTGATTCTCAGCCTGCCCTTTAAGAACCTGTGCCGGGAGGATTGCCGCGGGCTGTGTCCCATCTGCGGCAAAAACCTCAACGAAGGCCTGTGCGGCTGCCGTCCTCAAACGGCGGATCCCAGGCTGGAGATCCTCAGACAGCTCATTGATTAGTTTGATTTCGTTAAGGAGGTGCTGACAATGGCGGTACCCAAGAGAAAAAGCTCCAAGGCGCGGCGCGACAAGAGACGCAACAATGTGTGGAAGCTGGACGCGCCGGCCCTGATGAAATGCCCCC
The DNA here is from genome assembly GCA_934615635.1 of uncultured Eubacteriales bacterium. Lineage (GTDB taxonomy): Bacteria > Bacillota > Clostridia > Oscillospirales > Acutalibacteraceae > CAKTXU01. The sequence continues at coordinate 2,089 of CAKTTT010000073.1, forward strand.
AGTGCGGCGAGTACAAGCGCCCGCACCGGCTCTGCGGAAATTGCGGTTATTACAACGGCAAGCAGATCATCAAGAAGGAAGCCTGAGAAAGTAGAGGAGGAGCGATCCTTCTCTATTTTTATGCCCGGGCTACATCCTGTGTAGGAGGTGCGGCATGGCGGTTGTCATCACCGGCGTGACGGGCGGCAGCCCGGCGGCCAGAAAAAAAATCAAGCCGGGAGATCGGCTGGTCAGCATAAACGGCCATGCCGTGGAAGATGTGCTGGACTATCGGTTTTATCTGATGGATTCCAGGCTGGAGCTTATGCTGGAAACGGAGAAGGGCGCGCGGAGGGTGCGGCTCCGTAAGGCATACGAGGAGGATATCGGCCTGGAGTTTGAGAGCTATCTGATGGACAAGCAGCATGCCTGCCGGAACAAATGCATTTTCTGCTTCATCGACCAGATGCCCCCCGGTATGCGGGAAAGTCTGTATTTCAAGGACGACGACAGCCGCCTGTCCTTCCTGTTCGGCAATTACATCACCCTGACCAACCTGTCCGAGCATGAGGTGGAGCGGATCATTTCCATGCATATCAGCCCGATGAACATCTCCGTTCACACCACCAATCCAGCCCTGCGGTGCGAGATGATGAAGAATCGCTTCGCCGGGGAGACCCTTTCCATCCTGGGACGACTGGCGGCGGCGGGGATCCGTATAAACTGTCAACTTGTGCTTTGTCCCGGCGTCAACGATGGGGAGGAGCTGACCCGCACCATGACGGATCTAGCCGGCCTACTTCCCGCAGTGGAGAGCGTGGCGGCCGTGCCGGTGGGCCTCACTCGATACCGGGAGGGGCTGCATCCCCTGCGCCCTTATACGGCGGCGGAAGCAACGGATGTCATCGACCGGATGGAGAGCTTCGGCGCGGGATTGCTGGAGCGCACCGGCAACCGGGTGTTCTATCCGGCGGATGAATTTTACCTCAAGGCTGGCCGGCCGATTCCCCCGGTGGAGTTTTACGGCTCCCTGGCCCAGTTGGAAAACGGCGTGGGAATGGTGGCGCTGCTGCGCAGCCAGTTCTCCCAGGCCCTGGACGGCTGCGGCGATACGCCCCGGGGCAGCCGGATGATCCTGGCCACCGGGGTGGCGGCGGCGCCGCTGATGAAAGCGATGGTTGACGAGGCGACGAAAAAATGGCATAATCTTCAGGTAGAAGTGGCGCCGATTATCAACCGCTTTTTCGGGGAGACTATCACCGTGGCAGGGCTGGTCACCGGCGGCGATTTGATCGGGCAGCTCCGGGGAAAACGGGCGGATATCCTGCTGATTCCGGATGCGATGCTGCGGCATGAGAAGGACCGCTTTTTGGACGATGTGACGCCGCAGGATGTGGAAAGGGCGTTGAACGTCCGGCTGGAGGCGGTGCCGGTGGACGGAGACGCACTGGTGGAGGCGCTGCTTTGGTAGCGCGCTGAAGACTTGATAGACGGAAAAATAAAGGAATAGGCGGTGAGCGCGATGGCGCAGCCGATTGTGGCGGTGGTCGGGCGGCCCAATGTGGGAAAATCGACCCTCTTTAATAAGCTGATCGGGCAGAGGCTATCCATCGTCAAGGATACGCCGGGCGTGACCCGGGACCGCATCTTTGCCCCGTGCGAGTGGTGCGGCAGAAAATTCATGCTGGCGGATACCGGCGGCATCGAGCCCCGCTCCGACGATGTGATCCTGTCCCAGATGCGCCGTCAGGCGCAGTTGGCCATCGATCAAGCGGACGTGATCCTGCTGGTGACGGATCTGCGCTCGGGCGTGACCGCCAACGATGCGGACGTGGCCGTCATGCTGCAGAAAAGCGGTAAGCCGGTGGTGCTCTGCGTCAACAAATGCGACTCGCCCGGAGAGGTTCCCGCCGAGTTTTACGAATTTTACAACCTGGGCTTGGGCGATCCCGTCGCCGTGTCCTCTATCCATGGCCACGGCACCGGGGATTTGCTGGACGCCGTGACGGCGCTGCTGCCGCCGGAGGAGCCGGAGGACGAGGACCGGGAGATTATCCGGGTGGCCGTTATCGGCAAGCCCAACGCGGGGAAATCCTCCCTGGTCAACCGCATAGCAGGGGAGGAACGGGCCATTGTATCGGATATCGCGGGGACGACCCGGGATGCCATCGACACGCCGGTCCACAACACCCACGGTGATTTTATCTTTATCGATACGGCGGGACTGCGCCGCCGCAGCCGGGTGGATGACGCCATCGAGAAATACAGTGTGCTGCGGGCGGAAATGGCGGTGGAACGGGCGGATGTATGCGTGATTCTCATCGACGGCACCGAGGGCTTCACCGAGCAGGACAGCAAGGTGGCGGGCATCGCCCATGAGCAGGGCAAGGCCTGCATCATCGCGGTGAACAAATGGGACGCGGTGGAGAAGGACGATAAAACCATGGACCGGATGCGCAAAAAGCTGATGGAGGATTTCTCCTTCATGGGCTATGCGCCCTTTATCTTCCTGTCGGCTAAGACCGGCCAGCGGGTGGACCGGTTGTTTGATCTGATCAAATATGTGTACCAGCAGAACTCCATGCGGATTTCCACCGGTATGCTCAACGACGTGCTGGCCCAGGCCACCGCCCGGGTACAGCCGCCCACGGATAAGGGGAGACGACTGCGGATCTATTATATGACCCAGCCCTCCACACGGCCGCCCACATTTGTCTGCTTTGTCAACCGGGCGGATCTTTTTCATTTTTCCTATCAGCGGTATCTGGAAAATCAGATCCGGGAAACCTTCGGCCTGGAAGGGACGCCGGTTCGTTTTGTGATCCGCGAACGGGGAGACAATAACGGCCGATGAGCCTCCCGCAATGAATCGCCGTCTGGCGGACGGCAAGGAAAGGAACGTTACCATATGATCGGAGAGTTTTTGCAGAATAGCTGGCTCGCCATGCTGCTGACGGCGGCGGCGGCCTATCTTCTAGGCAGCGTCAATTCCGCCATTATCGTGACGAAAATCACCGCCAAGGAGGATATCCGTTCTTATGGCAGCGGCAACGCCGGAGCCACCAACGTCCTGCGCTCCCAGGGCAAGCTGCCGGCGCTGATCACCACAGCGGGGGATTTGCTGAAGAGCATCGTGGCGGTGCTGGTCGGCGGCTGGCTGCTGCAGAATCTGAACCTCCTTCCCACCGCCGACAGCCTGCAGACCGCCTCAGTGGGCGCGGAGCTGGTAGGCCGTTATCTGGCGGGTTTTTTCTGTATCATCGGTCATCTTTTCCCCTTGTATTTCGGCTTCCGGGGCGGCAAGGGCGTGCTTACCACCCTGGGCATGATGCTGATTTTGGACTGGCGGGTGGCGCTGATCTGCCTGGGCTTCTTTATCGTGACGGTGCTGATTTTCCGGATGGTTTCCCTGGGCTCGGTGATCGCGGCCGCCCTGCTGCCGGTATTCACTTACATATTCCGCGCTTTTGTGGAGCATCAAACGTCTGGGGTTGTATGGTTCTGCACAGCCATGGCGATCCTCATCGCCGCCATTCTGATTATCAAACATATTCCCAATATCAAGCGCATCGCCGCCGGCACCGAGAGCAAGCTTTCCTTCGGCGGGAAAAAATAAGGGCGCCATGGGTCTTTCACATGAAGAAAACGGCGGAAAGGGTGACAGGATAGATGGCGAAAATCGCGGTATTGGGCGCTGGCGGTTGGGGAACCGCCCTTGCCGTTATGGCCGACCGGTATGGCAACGCGGTGACCCTTTGGACCAAGTTCGAGGAGGAGGCGGCGATGATCCGCCAGCATGGAGAGCATAAAAAGTTGCTCCCCGGCATCCCCGTGCCGCCCTCCGTTGACCTCACCACCGATCTGCGCTGCGCTGCGGAGGCGGACCTGGTGCTGATGGCCGTACCTTCCTTCGCCATTGCAGAAACCGCCGCCGCCTTGGCGTCCATACTGCCAGCCGACGCCGTGGTGGCGAACTGCGGCAAGGGTCTGGAGGACGGGCGCTACCGGCGTTTTTCCCAGGTGATGCGGGAGCTGCTTCCCGCCGCTCGGGTGGTGGCTTTATCCGGGCCTTCCCACGCGGAGGAGGTGGGGAGAGGCGTTCCTACTTCGGTGGTAAGCGCCTCGGAGGATATCGAAGCGGCTGAACTGGTGCAGGATCTGCTGATGAATCCCTCCTTCCGTATTTATGTCAACGCCGACATCGTGGGAGTGGAGCTGGGTGGCGCCCTAAAGAACATCATCGCGCTGGCGGCGGGCATCTGCGACGGCCTGGATATGGGGGACAACACCAAGGCGGCGCTGATGACCAGGGGGCTGGCGGAAATGGCCCGCCTGGGCGTCGCCATGGGCGCTTCCTCCGAAACCTTCGCCGGATTGGCGGGGATGGGGGATCTGATTGTCACCTGCGGCAGTATGCATTCCCGCAACCGCCGGGCGGGTATTCTCATCGGCCAGGGCCGTACGCCGAAAGAGGCGGTGAAGCTGGTGGGGACGGTGGAAGGATATCTGGCCGCCAGGGCCGCCTGGAATCTCGCCAAGCGGGAAGGAGTGGAGATGCCGATCACCGAGCAGTGTTACCGCGTCTGCTATCAGGGGCAGGAGCCGCAGGCGGCCATACGGGCGTTGATGGGCAGGCCCAAGAGACACGAAAGTGAGCTTCCCTGGTTGGTATGACGGCGCAGGCACAGGACCGCCGCTCGAGATAAAAAAAGCCGATCGCTGTAAAGCGGTCGGCTTTTTTGGCACGGATCGTCTTTTTGACGTTTATTGTCACGATTCCGATTTCAAACTGAAAAGATAAGAACAAAGGACAATCGGTCTGTTTTTGTGCCAGCGGGAATATGCATGGCGGCAAAGGGGAAAAACCGCGCGTCCATTAGCGTCGTTCGGATAAGGAAGTCTTCAGGCCCAAAATGGTACATCACCCTTACGGTGATGCACCATTTTCCTTTGACTTCGGAAACTGTGCGCACAGTTTTTCTGCTTGTTTATTTACCGTATGCGACAGCTCTCTTACCGAAAGAAATTCTATGCTACTGCTCAATATCCCTAAAGAAAGCGGAGAACGAATACCCGGTTGAACAGTTCAACCGAAATTCAAATAATAGGTTATTGTTTGGTAGGGATGTTTCGCGTATATTATAAGCGTAGCTACAAAATACAAGAGAAGGAGTCCAATGAAATGAATATAGATTTATCCGAAAAATTAAAAATACTCCGGAAAGAAAAGAATATTTCTCAAGAAAAATTAGCGCAATATTTGCAGGTGTCTTTCCAAGCTGTCAGCAAATGGGAAAACGGACAAACTTATCCCGACCTCTCCCTGCTTCCGGATATCGCTCGTTTTTTCGGCATCACGATTGACGAACTTTTGCAGGTTGAACAAATTGATGAGGAAAAGCTCTACCGCAAGTACGAAGAACAGGCAGCCAATCTTGCCCTTGTCGGAAGGTACGCAGACACGATTCCAATCTGGCAGGAGGCATATCATAGGATGCCGAACAATCTTCACGTCAAGGAAATGCTGATGTCGACATATTTTGATACGGATAAAATAAAGTATCAAAAAGAAATTGTCGAGCTCGGTACAGAACTTTATAACAGTGACTGCGGTGGGTCTTATTACAAAGGGCAAGCCATCGGGGAAATTGCCCGCACCTATGCGGCCACAGGCAACCGCAAAATGGCAGAAAAATGGGCCAGGAAAGCATATCAGTTGACACACTCAATGGAAATGCTGTGGGTACAGATTACAGAGGAAGGAAAAGAAATGCTTTCTCAGTTCTGCTTCGCGAATTATTGGTATTTTCACGAACTGATTTATATGGCAATGCGTTTGTCGGGGTGCAAAACCGTTCCGGGAGGTACAGCATTTACACAGTCCGTCTGTAAAATGGTTGCTTCGATTTTTGAAATTGTCTACCCAAATGGAGATATGCCCTTTGAAGATCTTCGTAACTTATGTTCACTATATAGAGGAATTGCCGAGGACGAGATCTCACTCGAAAAAAACGAAAGCATTATTGAGGAATACCTGAGAAAAGCATTGGAATGTGCAGAAAAAGCTGCAAATGTGAAAGAGCATGAACTGAAACATCCTCTTGTGATGAACTGGAAGGTCTGCAATGCGCCGTCCGATTACAATCAGATCATTCGAATGTTAAAAAACGAGCTTGATTGGGAATGTTTTGATACTTACAGACAAAGGGGTTGGTTTATGAATATCATGAAAAAAGTGGAAGCTCTTTTGTAACGCTCATAAAGGATAACGCCACATAAGGAAATTGTTATATAAATGAAGAACGCAGTTCTGACAAAGGAACTGCGTTCTTTCGTTACGTAGGTTTAAAAGAAGCGACCACTTTGCTACAACGGCATACCCCTCGGATTTTTCGCTAAATGATGAATTTGCCTGCGGAAGCGGTTATAGAGATTTTAACGTATCCTGACACCATGTAAACAGAAGCTCGAAGCTTTCAGTAAAATCGCAAAGCGTTCCTTTGCTGAGCTCGATAGAACGCTCTAAAACAGCCTGATTTTTACCGGCCAGCAAGGGGAGCAATGCAGCTTTGGTTTGGATATATTCACCATGCTCCAGATAATATAGATTCTGGAGAATGAAAAACACGCCTTTATAGGAATCGGGCAACTTTGCCATACTGTCGTCACGCCCGGAGTGAATGTATCTGTGACAAATATCATGGTATGTATTATTCAGGCTCAGTTTAACAAAATTACGGATGTCATGCTCTGTGAATGGGGGGATAAACCGGCTCAACACACCGTAACAGTCTTTTGTGCTGTGCAACAGATGCCCTATTTCACAAGGATTCCAATTGGCCATGTCCGCTTTGCTGCAGATAAACCCACAGGATTTATCCGGTTCTTCTAAAGACAGGATTATGGAGCGATAGCTGTCCAGGTCAGATATATGCACACGGTCTAAGATAACCATAATGTCGATGTCACTGCTGTCGGTTGCCTCTGCGCGAAAATAGCTGCCCTGCAGTCCAACATACAAAAGTCTCGAGCCAAATCGATCCAGCAGCAAATCGATCAGTCGTGAGATATAGTTTTCAATATCGACCATTTGGATTCCTCCGTTAAAAAAACCGGACGCCAATTTGGATACAATCGGTATCACGGCTGGTGTCCAGTTATGTAAGGGCGGGATAAAATGAATTTCCGGCGCCGAAAGGCGCAAAAAGTTGGTAGCGACAGTGAACCGTTGCGAGGGTGTTTACAGCCGAGCAGGTGAGCCGAACGTGACTTCTGGCGGAAAGGAGGAGCAGCGGCGTGAGCGCGCTCTGATTTTTGCAACAAATCGGAGCAAGCGATACAAAGCTTGCTCCGACGTGAGTTTAAGTGACAAAAAAGATACCCGGCTTCGGCGCGGGCCTCTTCACCAGGAAAAGAAAAACCTGCGGTGCGCGACTTGCTCACCGCAGGTGTGGTGCGGATAAGAGGACTTGAACCTCCATGGGGTTGCCCCCATTAGAACCTGAAAATACTGGGCTGAAAACACCTTAGAAGTCGATAGAGTATTATAACGGATATTATACTCAAAAAATCCCGGCATTTCAAGCCCTGAACATCAAAAATGCGCTTGGTTACTGTATTTGTGACCCGTAAGCCCAATAACCGCCTGATTTGCAGATTTGTTAGACCACTGTTAGAAAATAACCCTATGCCCTACTTATGACACGAAAAGACATTTTGAACGCTGCCAAGTTAATGCTAACAATCAGGTGACTTTATTAAATCAGGGAAACACGAGGATAATAATCGTGTTTCCCTGTCTATAAGTCCTATAATTTATTCAGCTTAAAGATCCTTATGACATAGACAGCGCGACCATATATGAAATGACTATGCTGATTTTTAATAAAACACATTTTTCCGGAATTATCAATGCAATATTTGCACATTTTTCCGAAAAACCAAGCTTGTGAACGCACGCCCCCTCATCTTCTGTCTATTCAAAAAACATAATTTAGAAT
>CAKTTT010000074.1 GCA_934615635.1 uncultured Eubacteriales bacterium
GTTCATAGCCTCCTAATTCATAGTATAGGATATATATGCGGTCCTGCGACCGTTTACCCTCCATAGTTTACCGGGCGGCGCCGCCCGGCGCTTCCGGATGAGAAGGACGTCGGCCAAACAGCGGAAAGAGAGTCTCCTTTTCAAGGGGAGGGAAGCCCATCCCACCGCCGACCTATTCCCGGCGGCCGGCCTCCCTCTTTTTCCCGCATGGCCGCGTTCCCGCCGAAAACAGGCGGGCCTCCAGGTCGGAAAGGGCGATTTCCCCCAGCCGTTCCATACAGCGGCTGTCCAGATCCGCGAAAAGCTCGTCCATCACGGCCGCCATGCCGGACGCGATGAGACAGTCCATATCGGTATCGCCGCTGCGCCAGGCGGAAGAGACGCAGCGGGCTTCCAAGGCGCGCGCCACCTGCTGCAGACTGATCTGCCTGGGATCGCCGGAAAACAGGTAGCCGCCGTCGGCCCCTTCCTTGGTGCTCACCAGTCCCGCCCGCTTGAGCCGCGCCATCACCTTGCGCACCCGGGCGGGATGGGTGCAGATGTTCGCCGCCATCTCCTCGCTGGACTGGGAGCAGCCCTTGTGATGGAGAAACACCAGAGCGTGAACCGCCACACAGAAATCGCTGGTCATACGCCGCCTCCTGATGAAACGAATAAGGAATATTTTCTATCTGTAATTATAATAATAACAGTTTTATTTGTCAAGAGGAAAATGAAAAAAGAAAACGCCTTTTTCGGAAAGGCTGTCGGTTGTCCGGCATCCCGGTCCCCTGCCTGTGGCGCGGCCATGCCCGGGGGAATAGGATGGAATAAACGTAAAGGCGGTGTGTGACTTGCTTTCCTTCTGGATTTCTCTGGGTGAGGCGGCGCTTCTGGCGGCCGCGGTTTCCATGGATGCATTTACGGCGGGGCTGGCCTACGGAACCAAAAAAATCGCCCTGCCTCTTTTATCTGCGGTGATCGTCAGCCTGGTGGGAAGCCTCATGCTGGGGCTGTCTCTGCTGGCGGGAGGGGTGATCCGCCCTCTTCTGCCGCAGGGGTTGGCGGAGGGGCTGGGTTTCGCCATCCTGCTGCTGCTGGGGGTGACCAAGCTGTTTGACAGCTCCATCAAAGCGTATATCCGGCGGCATAAGGCGATGAAAAGGGACATCCGCTTTTCCTTGTCCAGCCTGCGTTTTATCCTGACCGTGTACGCGGACCCTCAGGAGGCGGATCGGGATGCCTCTCAATCCCTGTCGGCGGGGGAGGCCGCTTCTCTGGCCGTGGCGTTGTCCCTGGACAGTCTGGCGGCGGGAATCGGCGCGGGGGTTTCCCGGGTAGGGCCGCTGGAAGCGGCGGCGGTCGCATTCTTCCTGGGGATCCTGGCGGTTTTGGCGGGGCACGCAGCCGGAAAGCGGCTGGCGGAAAGATGTCCGTCGGATCTTTCCTGGATCGGCGGGCTGCTGCTGATCCTGCTGGCGATAGGGCGGTTGTAAAAGGGGCGGAGGCAATGATTTGCTTCCGCCCTGTACTTTGTGGTATACTCGACACAGCCCGAAATAGGATAATATTTGAATTTAAGCGGCTGTGTCTCTGCGTTTGCCTCGCGGCAAACACGGGAATTGCCTGGGCTAACCGGTACAGCCCAAAATGGGATAGTATTTGAATTCCGGCGGCTGTGTCTTTGCGTTTGCTCATTGGAAAACGCCAAAGTTTTATGGTATACTATAGAAAACCCGGAGGGTTTTCTAAACAAAAATGCTGTCGCTAGGAGGCAGCTCCCGGTGCTGGCGCACCAACGCATTTTTGCAGTCTCTGCGTATCTTCATGGTATACTGATGAAAAAAGACAGCGGGTGATGAGATGTTTACGGCTGATTTTCATATTCATTCCCGGTATTCCCGGGCCACCAGCCGAGATTGCGTGCCGGAGATGCTGGAACTGTGGGCCCGGCGCAAGGGGCTTGAACTTATCGGCACCGGGGATTTTACCCACCCCGCCTGGCGGGAGGAGTTGCGGGACAAGCTCCTGCCGGCGGAGGAGGGGCTTTACCGGTTGAAGGAGGAGTATCGCCTGCGGGAAGGGGCGCCCGCGGGGGAGGATCGGCCCGCCCGGTTCATCGTCACCGGAGAGATCAGCTCCATTTACAAAAAGGACGGCCGGGTGCGCAAGGTCCACAATGTGATCATGCTGCCGGATCTGGATGCGGCGGAGGCGCTGGCCAAGCGGCTGGAACTGATCGGCAACCTTCACTCCGACGGCCGGCCCATTCTGGGGCTGGACAGCCGGGATCTGCTGGAAATCACGCTGGATGTCTGCCCCCAGGCGATTTTTGTGCCCGCCCATATCTGGACGCCTCATTTCTCCCTGTTTGGCGCCTATTCCGGCTTTGACCGGATCGAGGACTGCTTCGGCGATATGACTCCCTATATCCACGCACTGGAAACCGGCCTGTCCTCCGATCCTCCCATGAACTGGCGGCTGTCCGCCCTGGACGGCTATACCCTGATTTCCAACTCGGACGCGCATTCGCCCGCCAACCTGGCTCGGGAGGCCAACCGGTTCGATACGGAGCTGTCGTATACCGCCGTTGCCGAGGCGCTGCGCACCCGCAAGGGCTTTTTGGGGACGGTGGAGTTTTTCCCGGAGGAGGGAAAGTACCACTACGACGGCCATCGGCACTGCAAGGTCTGCCTCAAGCCCTCGGAAACCATAGCGGCGGGTGGCGTCTGCCCGGTGTGCGGCGGCCGGATCACCGTGGGGGTGCTGCATCGGGTGGAGGAGCTGGCCGACCGGCCGGAGGGGACCCGTCATGACGCGTCCGTCCGCTTTGAGAGCCTGATTCCCCTGCCCGAGGTGGTGGCCGCTTCCATGGGCTGCAGGGCGGCCAGCGGCAAGGCCCGCGCCCAATATGAATCGCTGCTGGAGCGGCTGGGCAGCGAGCTGCATATTCTCCTGGAAGCGCCCGTGGAGGAGATCGAGCAGGCGGCGGGACCGCTGGTGGCGGAGGGAATCCGCCGCCTGCGCAGCGGCAATGTGGAGGTGAATCCCGGCTACGACGGGGAATACGGCCGGGTGCGGATCCTGAGCCAGGACGATATCGACCGGTTGACCGGCCAACTGCGCTTTTTCGAGGATGAACCCGCCAAAAACGAGAAAAAACCGGCGGCCGCCGCGGCGAAAAAAAGGGAGGGGAAAAGGGAAGAGCCAATCCGGCCGGCCGAGACCGGCCTTAATCCGGAGCAGCGGGAGGCGGTCGCCGCCGCCCAACCGGCGGTGGCGGTGATCGCCGGTCCGGGGACGGGCAAGACCCGCACCCTGGTCAGCCGGATCGCCTGGCTGGTGGAGCAGGGGGTGCCGGCCTCCCACATCACCGCCGTCACCTTCACCAACAAGGCGGCGAAGGAAATGCGCCAGCGGCTGGAGGATCATTTCGGGGACAAGCGGACGGCGGGGGCCATGACCATCGGCACCTTCCATGCCGTCTGCCTTCAGCTTTTAAGGAAATGGGAGGGAAGAGCGCCGATACTGGATCGGCAGGAGGCGCTTTCCCTGGCGGAGGAGGCCTGTGCCGCCGCAAACTACACCGGCTCCCCCCTCCGGCTGCTGGAGGGGGTCTCCCGGATCAAAAACGGCGCGGCCGCGCCCGATACGCCGGAGGGGGTGCCGGCGGCGGCGTACGATGCCTATTGCAGGCTTCAGCGGCGTTTCGGCGCGCGGGATTACGATGATCTGCTGCTGGATGTCCTTCACCGGATGGAGGAAGGGGGGAGGAGCCCCGTCGCCTTCTCCCATCTCCTGGTGGATGAATTCCAGGATATCAACGACCTGCAGTACCGGCTGATCCGAGCTTGGAGCCGGGGCGGTGAAAGCCTCTTTGTCATCGGCGATCCCGATCAGGCGATCTATGGCTTCCGAGGCGCCGACGCCCGCTGCTTCGATCGGCTGGCCGCCGATTTTCCCGCCCTGCGGCTGATCCGCCTGACGCAGAATTACCGCTCCACGCCGGAGATCCTGCGCTGCGCCCTGCCGGTGATAGCGGCGGACGGAAAGGAGCGGCGGCTGGAGCCGCAGCGGGAAAGCGGCAAGGCGGTGGGGCTGCTGCAGGCGGAGGATCCCTTTGCGGAGGCGCTGTTCATCACCAAGGAAATCAACCGGCTGGTGGGCGGCATCGATATGCTGGATGCGCAGGAAACGGCCCGCAAATCCAAGTCCGGCGTCCGCGGCTTTGCGGATATCGCGGTGCTGTACCGCACCCACCGGCAGGCGGATCTGCTGGAATACTGCTTCGCCAAGGAGGGTATCCCCTATACCGTGGCCGGGCGGGATGATTTTCTCGAGGCGCCCCAGGTGCGGCGGGTGGCGGCGTTTTTCCGTTTTCTGCTGGATCCCGCCGACGTCCTTTCGCTGCGGGTGTGTCTGCTGGCGGCGGATTCCCATGCCGGAAAACGGTTGGAGGAGCTGACCGCCGCCTTTGCCGCCGGCGGGAACAGTCTGTCCGCCTTGGCGGATATGCTGGACGGCTTGGAGGAACGGGATCTGGATGGCGGCTTCCCTTTGCTGGCCCAGGCGCTGCGGAAATTTCCGCCCCTGGTTCGGCGGGGAAAACCGGCCGAGCTGCTGGAGGCCTGGATGCGGGATAACGCCCTGGAGGAGGACCGGGAGCTGGGGCGCCTGCGGGACGTGGCCGTTTTCCATGAGAGGATGCCGGAATTTCTGGAGGCCCTCTCCCTGGGCAAAGAGGCGGATATCGTGCGCCGGTCGCGGGTGTATACGCCGGATGCCGTCACCTTGTCCACCCTCCACGGCGCCAAGGGCCTGGAATTCCCCGTGGTGTTTCTCTGCGGCGTCCAGGCGGGAAAGATACCGCTGACCGGCGGGCGTGGGACCGACCCGGAGGAGGAACGGCGGCTGTTTTATGTGGGCCTCACCCGGGCAAGGGAGGAGCTGCTGCTGTCCGGCTCAGGGGAGCCTTCCCCTTTCCTGACGGATATCCCGCCGAGCTGTCTGGAGAAGGTGGCTGACCGGCGTCAGCCCTTCCAGGGAAAGCAACTGCACTTTTTCTGAAAAAACGCCCGTTTCCCCGGAGGGAGGAGTGGCGAGACAATACAAAACCCCTGCCGGTATCATACCGACAGGGGTGATTTTACATAGGCTCCCGCCCAGCCGTAACGCGGCGGATATAACCTGCTACTAAACACTAAGCAGGTGGGCGCCGCCCGGCGCGTTCCTGCTCCCTTCGTCCCGCGTGGGCGGGGAGGTCTGCAATCCGGCGCCGGAGAAAGGCTCCCGATATCACACTGTAGTAGGGTTAAATTGCCGCGGTCCACGCACAAGGCAGGAAGCGGGGCCGGCTCAGTTAAGCGGCGGCTCCTCCATTTCCTCGATTTCATACAGATCGGACAGGCGCTCCTCGAAAATATCCGCGATTTCCTCGAACATCCCCTCGTCCTCGATGGGAACCAGGATTTCCTCCCCGTTCTCCTCCGCCACCTCCAGGATGATCAGCTCGCCGTCGTCGTTCACGCTTTCGCTGGGATCCTCGTAAACCGGCAGCAGAGCGACATACCGGCCGTCGTCGGTTTCGATGGCGTCCACCAGCTCGAACTGGTGTTGATTGCCTTCGTCGTCCAGGACCGTTACCAGGTCCGCGCCATATTCGTCCGCCATAGCACTTCTCCATTCCGCCGCCGGTTCAGGCGGCCCTTTGCTTGTCGATGATCCTTTTGCTGCTTTCATTTTAACGTGTTCCGCCGCTTTCGTCAAGATGAATCTTGTTGGATAAGCGATAGTGTGAATATTCCAATATTTCACACTCTATTTACAAAATATCTATTGACAATTCACAATCGAAAAGGTATACTGTAGATGTCAAAAGGAAAGACGAACGAGAGGCGGCGCTCCAACGCGGAGAAGCGATTTCTCCGGTTTGCCGAACTTTTGAAACGATGAGAAAGGGGTGAGTCCCATGTACAGCGATAGCGACGAGCAGATACAGGCCCGCATGGGGCGGTACCCAGGGCGGGCAACCTCCGAGGCGTGACAGAGGCGAAAAGGGAGCCGGCGGCATCCGGCGGCCGCAGAGACGCAAAATTTTAGCAGCTTGCGCAAAAGCGGCGTGGTTGCCCGACCTCCAAAATCCATGGTTATGACATTCCTCTCGCACTGCCCGATGGAGCGGCCTTAGAGCCGAGGTGTGGCGATGATCCCCGCGATCCTTCTGGTCAGGGAGCGGCGGGAGACAAGGGCGGAAGGACATCCGAAAGGGTCGAGCTTCACCAAACAGTCTTCCACACCCAAAGCGGAATATGCATAGACAGATGCACTTCATTTATGAGCGTCAGCGAATAAGTGTCGTTAAAAATCCGATAAAAGGTGAGTCCAGTGTTTTAACGGACGAAAGGTGCGCCGGCAATACCGGCTGCCGCTTCACAGACGATAAGCTCCTTTTTCCCGGCGGCGCGGCGTTTATCCGTATGCGCCGGCGAAAAGGGTGAACGGGTTGTCTGTCCCGTTGATGATAAACAAGAAAACGGAAAAGGTGGGTCCCATGGGCTAACCAAAAGCGTGCTTCCTTACAGGCACAGAAGACGGGTCGGCGGGATGCCGAACGAGCGGAAGCAGCCGTTCGAGAGGTCGGAATTGTAAGGAGGAAATATTTTATTCGGTTATATAAGCGCCTCGGCAGGGTTTTGCCGGGGCGCTGTGTTTCTGTCGCAGGGCAGGTAAAAAAATCCTCCGGTTGAACCGGGGGTGGGTAAAAAAGTTTTAGCGAAAGGAAAAAGCTCCTGGGGTAACGAAAGAGGATAGACATCCGCAAAGAGAGGCGCAGAAGCCTCGCGCCAAAAACATTGCACAGAATAGCGAGACCAGAAATGGCGGGCAATATGGCCCCCATGGGGGATGCAGTGCAAAAAGAGTGATTGATAGATTGTTCGTTGCCCCCCTTTAGAGGGCGACCACGGGAGTCAGGCCCTTATAGAGACTCTTCATACCACGCCTTCAGCGTGGGCTTTTGATGGGGAGGGGGCGGCGCTTTCCGTTTTGGCGGGAGGACGAGTAGACGGGTATATATTGCGGTTATATGCTGAAAATATTGCGGTTTTTCATCAGGCCCTTGATCCAGGCAGAGGGGAAGTCTTTTTGGACGGGCGATCCCTGGGCGCCGGCAGGGGCCCGTTTTCGATATCTCCGATATTTTAGATACAGGAGGTGGGAGGTCCACTCCTGTGAAAAGGCGGGAACCCATAATGGCGGCGGCTTTGTGCGTCAGGAAAAGAGGAAGCCGACCGGCAGCGGCCGCAGTGGAGCGGGGAATCGCCGGTGAGCTAACCTACGGTGTGGCGGCTGGGGTCAGGGTACGCTGCAAAGGCGGCAGGCGGCCCTGGGCAGGACGATTCCGCCCGCAAAACCTTGGACGCAGGGGAAGAAAAGCCAGCTATGCGGCGGGGAATCCGGCCTCCGCCGGGCACCGGAAGAGGGCGGGATTTTCTGGGATCATGACAGGCCCGCGGCTGCTTCGAAGGGGGACGCTTCGGGGCTGTATTCCATATTCCGCATATGGATGGGTCATAACCAGGTGATAAGCCGGTGGCTTGCGCAGGCCCAAAAGGGGCTGATACCGACGGACGCCGCGAGACGCGCGGGAGAAGTTTTTTTCTTGCGCCGCTTGTCCCGCTGTCCGTTAAGGGGTATACCTCGTCCACCGTTCGTTTCTTGATAGGAAGGTTTTTGATTCGCGCATTGCTCGCTCCCGAAAGCGAAAGCTGACAGGGGTGCCTTCACCCGCGCTGCCGAGAGGTTCTGTAACAAAACGAGAGGGAAACCGCCGAACCCGGCGATTCCCTCTCGTTTTCTCAATTCTGGGCGGTCATGTTCAGGAATTTCTGCTTGGTGCTCTGGATTTTCTGTTCCTCCGCCATGGGGGTGGGATACCAGCCCCGCTTCTGCATTTCCATGAAGATATCCGCCTGGATGTCGTGCTCGTCGTGGAGAATATTCATCATCTCGTCCCGGATGGCCGTGGTGGCGCATTCGTTGGCGTAGGTGTTGTAAAGCCCGGTGATCTGTTTTTGAGAGGTCAGGACATCCTCCAGCATTTCCTTGTCCTGCATGGCGATGGATCCATTCTGGCTCATGCTCCTTTTCCCATCCTTTCCCCTGCTTATCCCAGGAATCCCATCAGCCGGTCGAAATGATTCTGATGACGGCCGGCGATCTGCTCGCACTGGGTTTTGATCTGCGGATCGGTGGCAAGGGCGGCGTAGGTTTTGTATTTCTTGATCAGTAGCTGTTCCGCGCTCAGTTGATCTTCCAGCGCGCCCAATTCCTTGGCGGTCAGATTCGGCATGACGGCTTCCACCCTTTCTTTGCTCTGCCTGCTTTTCTTTGTTCCGGGGCCGCGGCGCAGGCGGCCCTTTTTAGTATGGCCGGGGCGGCGGGGATTATGCGGTCGAGGGCGGCTATGTAGCCCTGCTTTCTCTTTCCTCCGCGCGTCTGTCGGCGCCAAGGCCGAAGCTGATCTGCAGCGCTTCGTTCACCCGGGCCATGGAATGTTCGTCCAGCCGGCCCATATGCTCCTTCAGCCGCCTCTTGTCGATGGTGCGGATCTGCTCCAGCAGCACGATGGAATCCTTGGCCAGGCCGCTGCCGGTGGAGTTGAGCTGGATATGGGTGGGCAGGCGGGCCTTATCCTTCTGGCTGGTGATGGCCGCGGCAATCACCGTGGGGCTGAACCGGTTGCCCACATCGTTCTGCACGATCAGAACGGGCCGGATACCGCCCTGCTCGGAGCCGACCACAGGACTCAGGTCCGCGTAAAAAATATCGCCTCTGCGAATGGTATTCACTCTCAAAACCTCCGTATGCTTTGTGGTTATCCGGATAGTTCTAGTGTTGCCTGTCCATCCCGGAATTAATCAGGGGACAGGCGATCTTTTCCAAACATTTTTCGATCCCTTACCATTGTATGCCCGTCCCCGCTTTTGGTCCGGGGAAATCTCACCGGGAGCGGGGCGGCCGGTGGGATGGCGAGAGTCGCTGCCGCCGGCGCAGCAAAAGGGTTTGGATGGAGCTGCCGATGGCCGCGATGACCACAACCGCCGCCAGCAGCATCCCCGCCGCGGCCCCGGTGACGGGGGGCACGGTGAAATCGAAGGCATATAGGTCCACACCGGCGAATAGGGCGTAAAGCCCCAGCACCAGGCCGGCGCCGCCGCCCACCGCGGTTCCGGCGACGATGAAGGTTTGGAAGAAAAAGCCGGCGAACACGCCGCCGAATACCGCCCCCAGCAGCGCCAGCGGCCAGTTGCTGCTGCCTGCCGTGTACAGGATCAGGGTCGCCAGGACAAAGCCCGCCCCCGCGCCGGCCATGACGGCTCCCGCCGTCTGGAAATAGTAGAACACCCCCGCCAAGGCGACGCCCAGCGCCGTTCCGGCGACGACCGGCCATATTTCCGCGCCGAGGAACTGTCCCAGGGCGAGGCCGGCGCCCAGACCGATCACCAGGCCGGTGAAGGCCGCCCACAGCCGGTAAAGGGCATAGCCGAACAGGCAGAAAATCGCCCCCGCCGTGATGAGAATGATGGATGCCGCCATAAAACAGCCTCCTTTCTTATCGTTTAGCTTGCCGCGATCTCCGGAGGATTATCCGACGGCGGAGAGGCAAATAAAGGGAAAGGGCCGGCAGACGCAGAAAAAGCGGGAGACGCCGCAAAGCCTTTTGGGCTGCAGCGCCTCCCGCTATCTTGACAAAAGGGAATATTTCCAGTATGATAGAAAACAGGAACAAAAGTTCTAAATTATGTGAAAGAGGGGACAGCGGCATGGAAATCGTGAAGACCTATCGGCAGTCTATCCCGGCGACGCGCTTTATCGGCAAGAAGTACGGGGATGAGGACAGGGTGAACGGCGGCTTCGGCCAGCAATGGGGCGAGTGGTTCCAAAACGGCTGGTTTGATGTGCTCGAGGAGGCGGCCGGCGGGGCGGAAGCTCTCCGTGCGCTGTATGAGGACGGCGGGGCGACTGTCGGCCTTATGCG
>CAKTTT010000075.1 GCA_934615635.1 uncultured Eubacteriales bacterium
CCCGCGCCTGCTCCGCCAGCTTCTCAAGTACTCCGGGCGCAAACAGCCCTTCCAGCCTCTGATACATTCTCTCCGACCCGGACATGGCGTATTCGCACAGGTCAGCCGTGATTTCCTCAAACACGAGGTTTTCCGGAACCCTAGCCTCATAAGACCGATATACAGATTTTTTATATCTGTCAAATGCTTGCGAATCAACAAGCATTCTTTGCTTTGTGTTGTTAAACAAATTTTGGGCCTTTTCCTGATTCTCGGAAAAGAATTGATGGAACAATTCATGATGGAGGAAGTCAATATCCAGGCCATCCAAAGCAAAAATGGCTTTAATGCCTGTCATCATAAACGCAGGCCTATCAATGACCTTATCGCTTTCGCCATCGTTGAAAACCGTACCTTTAGAATAATAGTACAAATCATACCCGTATTTTGCACTGTCTCCTACCGTAAGGGCTTGCTTTGGCGTTAAATCTTCGTTACGTATGGCGTCAAAAGATAAATCTCCATCTTGGGACGATAGCTTTATTTTTCGCTTTGGTTTTCCCCTTTTTGATTTTTCTGCCAAGTCACTAATTCTTCCGTCACTTTCTTCGACCAGGCCTGAAACTCTGGATCGTTGTCCATCTCCCGCTCTTCCTCTTCCGTCAGATCCTCCAGAGGCACCCTGATATTGTCGAACATCGACGCTTTCTTTTTCTCCACGATGTTGCCCTCCTGCTTCAACGCTATTATTTTCTATCGTACCACCTTGACGACCGGCTTGCAAGCGTCCGGTGTTGTAGGCCAGCTTTCGGGCGTTTTCGCTCATCATCTGCCCATATACTCCCGCCGCTTCCACGGCGCTGTCCACATCTGCCCCCCGCATAGCCTGTTCGTGAATACTATCGAACGCCGATTCATATGTGGACAGCGGCAAACTGCCGTCATACCCGGCCACAAACGCCCGGGCCGTCGTCGTGTCGTAACCCGCCGCGTCGGCATACAGCCCCTCCATTTCCGCATTGCTGAAGGACACAGCTTCCAACGGAACGACGCTTCCATCCTCCAATTGCACTTCTACGCCGTTTTCCGTCACCCGTTTAATTCCGTTTACCGTTGTCTGTCGCGTTTCATACCCTACGGATACCGTCGCCTCCGCTTTCAGTGGTCTTGCAAGGCCGTTTTTCACGGTGTTGTTATCCGAGATAAGAGCTGCACGCTGGTTTTGGACCTCCTGCGCGGCGCTGCGGCGCAACTCCTGCACCTGGGTTCCTATATTCGTTTTCTGTGATACATCAGGTGCATTGTTGGATACCTGCTGAACCGAATCCACGGCGGCCTTATTCCGCTTTTCCGTAAGCTGTGCCTGCGCGTCCGATACCATCGCGCCTACCTCGGATGGCGAAATCTTCTCACCCTTTGCCAACCGCTCCGACAGTTCCACCGCCGTTTTATATGCCGGGGAATCTACGTCCGATTCAAACCCCAGCCGGATAGCGTCCCGGATATTGCCGTTATGAAGTGTATTTTTACCTTCCGCATAATTCCCAGCCCAATTTATGCCGCCCTGTACCCCGTGAATAACGCCGCCGGACAAAGCGCCTCCCGCAAAGGCGAGCCCTACCTGCTTCACCATATCAAGGGTGGCTTGCTTCTCCGCTTCCGGTTTACTCAGCCCGCTGTCCATGTATTGCTTGACGGCAAGCGAATAGTTGGACTTGTCTCCCATGATAATCTGATCGCTGATAATATTGGCTATCTCTGTTGCTACTTCTTCCGACCCTTCTACTCCAGCGCCCTTTAGTAATTCCTTGATAAAGGATTTTATTCCGGTGACTTTCCCGGCCTTGAGAACCGCTTCCAAGCTGAATTTTTCAAAGGCCGCCTCCGCAGCGCCAGCCGCCAACCCGCTCCAGAAAGCTTGCGAGGCCGTTCCGCCACGGCTGGACACATCCATGGCGGTATCTGTGGCCGCGCTGCCGCCCAGAATGGCTGTAACCGCTGCTTGCCCTCCCGGAACCGCCGCTAAAGGCATAAGCGTCAGGAAATCGCCCATGGACATACCTGTCTGGTAGAGGAATTGCCCTACGCTGTTCCCGATCTCACTGGAAACAGTTTCCCGTATAGTTGACTGATCGCGGGCTGCGCTGTAAACTGGCTTGCTGTAATCAATAGGCGCTTCTTGACCCGTAATCGCATTGGAGGCCGCAGTCATGCCTGCGTCTACAGCTCCCAGAAGTTTAAGTGGTGTTTGGAAAACCGACTGTATACTGGACGCTATCGGATGGTCCTTTGCGTATTGCTCCGCGTCCTTGCGTTCCTCCTGAATAAAATCCTGTCCTTGTTTTAATTTCAGATAGTCAAGCAACGCCTGCCCATCTACACCGTTAGAATTTAATTCCGAAACGATTAGACGGGCGTCGTCATCCGTTAAGCTATCGGACATTTGCTGCAATTCTTTGACAGTATACCGCTTGCCGTTGCGAATGAGATATTCGTCATCGTTTAATACCACGCCATCCTGCGCCAGTTCATCGAACTTTTTCCGGGCAGCGGTTTTTTCCAAATACGCATTCACACGCTGTTGCAAATCATGTGACAGGCCGTTTAGCTTCTCCTCGTTTTCAGCATAATAAAGCTGCTGTTTGTATTTGGTCAGTTCGTCTTTAAGACTATCGTCTGACTCATCCGCCATATTGCGCTTGGCTTCATCGGACAAAAACAAATTGACCATCCATCCCGATAAGCCGGAATTTTTTAATTTCTCCTCCTGCTTTTTCAGTTGTTCGTCTCGCTTGGATTCTATTTCGGCAATTTTGGCACGTAACTGTTCTGCGGATAATAACGATTCGTTACCTTCTGGTATCTGATGGTTTTCGCTGGGTTTATTTAAGGCGTTGGTCAGCGATCCATTCCAAACATCCGGGTTTCCGGTCTGGAATTCACGGGAAAAAGAATCCAAAGAACTTTTGGCCTTTTGAATAGAATTTAAGTAGCTTTGGCGTTCCTTCTGATCCTGTATCTGATTTGCATATTCCTCCGCATACGAATAATTATTCAATAAATTATTGATATCCTTCGAAATAGCACTTTTGTATTGACCAACAGACGGCAACGGCCCCATGCCGCTGCTTCTTTGGTTGAAATCACCTTGCATTTTTTTGTAAATCGAATTGACGGAATCGTTCCATTCCTGCGCTTTTCTCTGAATTAAATATGATTGAAAACTACCGGATATAGGTGCGGTATCAACAGTGTCGCTGTTTTTTCTGTTCTCAAGATATTCTTTGAAGCTCGGCATTTATATCCCTCACTTACTTACACACATCATTGTTATCCTTCCATGGCCTCATACATAGCAATGGCTTGGGCGTCGGTTAAAATGCCACCAGCAATCTGGAGATTCAGATATTTCTCTAAACCGGCAGACCCACTTGTATCGTATATTTCCATAGCCTTTTCTGTTATATTGGCAATATCGGAAGCCGAAAGAGACTTGGTCCTATTGGAACGGTTGGACGATGGGAGAATACTATTTAATTCCTCTGTCAACCCCGCTTTTTCAGCCGCCACCTTCATAGCAGCAGTATTACCATTAAAGCTGTTCACAATGTCGGCTACCGCTTCCTGCTTCGTCATTTTTCCGGCGGAAATCTTCCCTGCCAGATAATTACCCCGGTAATAAGCGGAATCCTTGGCCTTTTGATCTAATGTAGCTGTGGATGTTCCGTTTTTCACATAACCGGCGCTGGCCAGGTAGGAATAAATATCTTCTTGAGAAGCGTCAGCTTTATTCATCGCGTCAACGATTTTCATCGTATTCTCAAAAGCCTGCTGCTGCGCTTCTAGTTCCGCCTGCTTTTGGGCGGCGGCAGCCTGCTCTTTGGCAGCGTCAAGCTGTGCCTGCCGGTCTAGTTCATTCTGCCGAAGCTGCTCCGCCCACCGCTTGTTCTCGTCCTCTCGGGCAACGTCGGTATTGTATTGGTTATACCCCATGTTCACAGCATTGTTATACATATCCCCTAAGAGGTTGTTGTACCAGTTGGCGGAATCGTTGCGGATGGCGGCCTCCTGCTGCTGCTTCTGTGCCGCGCCGGATTCCATGAGCTGGGCGATCTTATCCTGCAATTCCTGGGTTTTCTGCTGCTGTTCCAGCCGCGCCGCCGCGTCGGCGTTCCCCCGCTGGATGGCGATGGCCGTCTGCTGGGTGCGGTTGAGGCCGGAATCGGTCAAGCCCATGTTGGCCATGGTTTCCTGCACCTGGCGGCGGTTTACCAGCTCCTGCACCGCATTGGTGTCGTACAGCTTCTGATATTGGGAAGGAAGCTGTTCGATCTGCGTCTGATAGGGTTTCGCGGCGGAAGCGGTGCTTTTGTCGATGGCGTCCTGCACCTGCTTAATAAACGCTTCATCCGCCTGTGTGCGCTGCTCCTTGAGATTGTTGGTATTGTTCAGCCCTTGGTTATATAAACTATCGACGTATTCTTGAATGGACTTAGCCATTATCGTACCTCCCCGTTGACCTCGTACTTTATCACCAGATTATCCACCGCCATGTACCCGTTGCTCTCCGCTTTGAGTCCAAACTGCCGCACCCGGTTCACCCCCGGCGTGACCATCCATTGGCGCATTTCGCCGGACCCGTAATCCCCCAGCCGCAGCGCGTCCTCCCGCGTCCCCTGCTCGGTGATATAGGCCAGCCTGATATACCCGTCCGCCGTGTCGGTGGCGCCGATATACAGCCGCCGGATATTTTTGCGCCGCTCCGGGTAATCGAAATCGAATACTTTTGTCTGGAACATGGCGGGTATGGGCTGTGCGGTTATCTGTACACCATCCTGATACTCCACCAGCGAATCCACATTCCCCTCCAGGGGATATACCAGTCGATAAAGGGTGTTGTTCATCTCCTTTTCCCCGATAAGAACAGCCTTATCCTCAAACGCAAAAAAACGCTTCCACGTCACGCCGGGAAGCGCCACGTTCCAAATCGACCAGGGCATATGTCTTTCCGCGTTCTTGCCGGTATAGGAGGTGTGGTATTCGTAACCGCTGGAATTGTAATCCAGCAAATACAGCCAATCGCCAACCTGCAGTACATAATGGCCGTTATAATCCCCGGAAGTCGCCGTTCGAAGCGCCTCCTTCCCCTGGGCTTTCAGGTGGGATTCCACCATCCCGGACAGCTCCCGGACGTTTCGTTCGCTGTAGGGGGTGGCGTCGGTCAGGGTGTATATCTTCCCCTCCGACGTGGCCCACACCAGCCGGTTGTTGCAGAGCTGGATTGTCTGAGGGCAATCGCAGCCGATACCGGCGTTGATTTGGGCAATGGGAAATGTCGCCATATTGGCCGCCACATCCACCACCTTGCCGTCCATCACATCCTGGGCGCTGAATCCGGTTCCGGCTTTATAGGTCGCGTAGAACAGTTCCCGCTCCTTGAAAATCACCAATATGTCCGATTGTTTGCCGAACGCTGTGATCTTCTGCGCAGAATCGCCGACGCGGGCATAGTTGTTTTCCGGGAAATACAGCGGATTGTCGGCGTCGCTCCAGCAAATGAGGTTGGTTTTATCCCCGGCCATAAATAGCCGTGTCCCGCCGTTGATCCCGCCGGTATCTCCGCCGAACCAGGTGTGGAAGGTCATGTCGCAGGGATAAAACTCATATTGGTTGGTTACCCACGCTGTAACCTCTAAATTGTTCGGCACGGACGGATCGGGCGCCACGTAGCGAGACGTCCCCACCCCGCTGGTCTGAAAATATAACAGGCCGCTGTTTTTATGAATACACGCATAGACGGTAGCATTGTTGCCCCCTGTCATATGGTCGTCAATAAACGCCGTTTCGGTCGACAGGCTTTTATCATACGGTATATGAAACACCGTTACGCTGCCGTCGTATTGTGTGAATCTGATTTCAAGGCTCACTTCAAAATGATTGGAAAGCTGCTGCACCGGTAGGGGGAAGGCGTTCGCTTTCCCGTCTGTGGTAAAGGTCACTCTGAAAGGCGTATCGCCGTTGGCGTCAACCAGGGTATTGAAACCCTCAAACATGGTCCCGGAAAAGGTAAAGGAGCCCTTTAAATCCTCAGTTTCATAGCCCTTCCCGTTCACAGCCAGCAAAGGGACATAAACGCTTGACGGTGTGAGAGGAGAAGTTTTCCCGCTCAAAACCGTCCCGCTGTTGGTAAACGCATACCATCCGGACCGGTGATGAACAAGCTGCTGCGTAAAATAATAGCTGCCGTCATTACAGCTCATATCCGCTATTTCCTTCATGGAGCCGTCCGCAGCATAGCCTATAAAGGCGGTGTTCATCGCCGGTGGCGCCGTGGTTTCGGAGGTGGTTCCCTCTTCATCCAGCACGACGGCAACCATTTCTCCATCCTGGTACACATCGGCATTGCCATATGCGGAACGCCGCGATATCTGCGGATACCCCTGTTCGTCCTCCAAATTGGTTTCCAGCCGCGCGCCTATATCCGTGCACTTCCCCTCGTCGGTCAGCAGCCCCGGGCGGGTGCGCAGCGCCTGATCCTTCCACCAGACGTTGCGCGCGTCGGTAAGCTGGTTGTCCCCTACCAGATTGGGGGCCTCTTTCAGATTCACCCCGCCGTCCAGCGCCGGCACCGTTACCCGGTACTGGGGGCTCGCCTGCATTTTCGGTATTCGCATATCAATCCCCCCAAACCGTCGGAAGCACGTCCTGCCGCCGCCTCGGATATCGCCTGACCGCATTGCGCTTCTGCTGATAGAGGGAGGCGTAATACTGCTGGTTCGTCCCGTCTCCCTCCGCCTGCGCCAGGAACATGGCCACGCCGTAGGGCAGGATTCCCTCCACCGCCTCCACGGACAGCGGCACATCCTCATGAATGGAAGCCATCGGCGTAAACTGGATGGTTTTCTCCAGCGGCCACAGATCCGCCAGCACCTGGTTGACGATGTTCAGCCCCCGCCGCACCAGCTCCGCCGATTGGGCCGCGTCCACCACTCCGTCAATTCCGGTATAGCCCAGCAGGCTCATGGCCCGCAGAAACACGTCCATTCCGGTTTTCATCCCGTCACCCCTATCTCCGCCAGCATGGCGGCCTGCTGCTCCGGGGCCAGCCCGTCGAACACCTGCCGGTATTCCGGCGGCAGGCCCTCCACCACCGTTTGCGCATTCATCCCGGCGTTCATGCCGTTCGCCTGCATGGCGGCCTGCTCCTGCGCCGCCCGGTCCGCTTCCTGCATTTCCCGGATCAGCCCGTTGAGGTCGGGCACCGTCCCCTTGGGCAGCCGCTGCAAATACTGAAGCGGGCTGATAATCTGCTGCCCGAACAGGTTATCCAGGGTCTTGACGCTCTGGATTTCGCTCCACAGGGTGGAAGCGCCCACGTCGATTTTTACCGCAATCAGCATATCCCGGTATTTCTCCCCATCAAAAGGCAGATACCATACGCCGTTTTCATCCTCGATTTTCAGCCGACGGCTGCCGTACATCGTCACCCAAAACTCCGCCCATATCCGCGCCACGTCCTCGATGAAGGAATAAAACCGGTTCTGCACCGTCTGCATGGGCATGGTGGCCGCCTCCCGCACGGCGATAATAGCGGAGGTGTTGTCCGGCCGGATATCTCCCAGCGCCGCGTCGTTGGCCCCCGACTGGGCCAGGGTGTTGTTAATCAGGGAGGAGATGTTGTTGTCAAAGGCCGGGGAGAAGTTGGGGGGATTGACGTAGCGCAATGCATTGGATAGATCGTCTCCCCCTGGGTTCACGCCAACGATCTGCCCCGGGTCGTTGGTGATCCTGTCGTAGGGGATCAAATCCCGGTTAACCAGCGTCAGCGGCATTCCCAACATCATCACCGCCCACACGCTGGCTGTGATCATACGGTTAATGGCGATTTGGTTGGGGATCAGATAGGTGACCTCGCTTTCCCCGTAAGCGCAGTTGCGCCGCCGTTCCCAGCGGAAGGCCGCCAGCGGATACAGCCGCAGACCGGTGTCCCATTCCTTGCGGATTACCGCTCCCTTCACCGCTACCGCCGCCTTGATCCGGTATGTGCCGCCGTTCCTGTCCCATTCCTTCCAGAACTTGGTGAGAACGGTCGCCTTCCGGCTCTCCGACGGTTCCTCGTCCGCCCGGTCCCCGGCCATATAACCGGTATCCCTGTCCGCCGTGATCGCGTCCACGTCCGCTTCCGGCCGCCCGTTCCGCCTGGCCTCCCGGCGCAGCTCTTCCACGCTCTTACGCTGGGCAAGGATAATCCATGGCTGGGATTGCACGTCGTACAGGTTGGGGTCCCCGAAATACACGTTTTCAATATCCAGCACCTCACAGGCGATGTCCCCCTGAATCGGTGTGGTATGCGCCTCGTCCGCGTAAAGGCCGGTTTTGATCCGGTCGTCCCAATAGGTATACAGCACACCCGTGCCGGCTATATAGGCGTTGCGCAGCGCCTGCTCTTTCAGGTCGTCCAGCTTCACCCGCTCCGCCGCGGTGCGGAAATAATCGGTCAGGGCGGACATGACGACGGTGGTCTCCTGCTCGGGCGGCAATTCCGGGGTGACCGCTCCCCCTTGGGCGGCGGCAAACGCGTCCATGGTTTCCCGGGCGGAACGGCGCATATCCATCGTGTCCGGCACCCCCTCCGCCGAATAGTTGACCGTCACAGGATTGGAGCTCACCACCGCCATTTTGTAGTCTCCGATCCGCTTGATGACGTTGTGACGCACCAGGGGGCGATCGTTGCCGCACCGGGCGCCATGCCATTGATCCCCCACATAAAACCGCTCGTTGGTCTTGCCCTGTTCATATAGGCCGTGCTTGCCGAGCCCCGCCTTGAAACTCCGGCCCGCCTCATACTCCGCAAACATCTGCGCCGGTTCCCATGCCTTCCGTTTCATTGTCTCTCCTCCGTTCCCGCCTCCGGCTCATGCGCCTTCGGCAGCATATAGAAGCCGCCGGGCGGTTTCCCACGCGGCGGCTGCGGTTTAGTATTTGTACACGAAAATAGTGTCCTTGTAGGAATTGCGCACAAACAGGTCGTAATACAGCCTGTACTGGAACAGGTAGGCGTCCGCGTTCTGATTGGTGCTGGGGTCAAAGGTGCGCAAACGCTCCGACTTCTTCACCAGCATGGCCGCCTTCTTGGGCAGAACCAGCAGGCCGATACTGTTCGCGCCGGAAGCGGGAGCAAAACCACCCGGCCGCTGATCCGGCGTCGGGTTGGATTCGGCCCCGTCGGATTCCGTCTTCCCGTCGTAGAAGGTGAACGCGGTTTTCATCCGGTTGGCCGTCACGGGAATGATCGGCGTGCCGTTGATGGATTTGACCTGGAAATCCATGCCGCCCTTCTTGAAATCGCTGACGGTGATCTGCCGCGTGATCTCGGTGGTGGACATCATATATCCCCACACCGTGGGATCGACAAAGCACACGAGCTCCTCGTCGTATCCGGCGGCGTCCTGCGCCCCGTTGAGCGCCTTCATGAACAGCGAATAGATTTTCGTGGCCGGGGAGCTGTCGGTGACGGTATGGGCGTTGGTGACGGCCGTGGTCGCCAGCTTGGAAAGCACGTAAGCGTCCACCTCAGGGGCCACCTTGGTCCGCACGAATTCGCTGAGTATCTGCCCGGCCAGATTCGCCACCCCCGTCTCGTCCTCGTCCTCCCGGTCAAGCTGGAAGGAACGGCCCCGGTCCATGGTCAGGGTGTAGGTTTTCTGATCCACGGTGATGGATCCCTTATTGAATCCATCGTCCCGGTCGTAATCGCCAAGTCCCTGCATATCAAGATCCGGGATCAGGACGTCCCTGGTGCCGACAAACTTTGCCCGCATGGCATTGTCGGCCAGAAAGCTGGTTTCCGCCTTCTGAATCAGTAGCTTGTCCAGCGCGCCGGACAGCCTGGAATTAAAATCAAGGGTATTCAGTGCCATTTTGTTTCATCCTTTCGTTATTTCCATATGCCCGCCAGCAT
>CAKTTT010000076.1 GCA_934615635.1 uncultured Eubacteriales bacterium
CGGGAGGTGGGGGCGTAATAGCCGGTCACCTGATAGCCCCAGGAGCCGTCGTAGGGGTACTCCATCACCGGCAGCAGCTCCACATGGGTGTAGCCCATCTCCCGCATATAAGGGATCAGCTCGTCCGCCAGCTTGGCATAGGAAAAGGGGCTGCCGTCGGGATATTGCCGCCAGGAGCCCGCGTGTACCTCGTAGATGTTCACTGGGCAGTCGTAAAGGGAGGCTTCTTCCTTTCGGCGGCGCCACTCGCCGTCTCCCCAGGCGTAGCCCTCCAGGTTGTACACCTTGGAGGCGTTGGAGGGCCTTGTCTCGAAATGAAAGCCGCAGGGATCCGCTTTCATGCTCATTTCGCCGTCCGGTCCGGTGACGGCGTATTTATAGGGCGCGTATTCCCCCATTTGGGCGCTCTGACATTCCCAGATCCCGCCGCCGACAGCCTCCATGGGGCATTGGGCCGGATCCCAATCGTTGAAATCTCCCACCAGCGCCACCGCGCGGGCCTGCGGTGCCCACACCCGGAAGCGGTAAATCCCGTCCCCCAGGTAATGGCAGCCCAGCAGCTCCCAGGCCCGGACGTTCGTTCCGTGGACAAAGCGCAGGATTTCTTCCTCTTTGTCCGCCGAGCCGGCAACCAGTTTCTGTAATTCCATCTATATCACACCTTTCCCGACGGCGTTCAGCGGCGGTCCGTCCGACGATCCATTTATCCTTATTTTACCAACCAAGAGAGGGAATTGCAAGCCTTATTTGTGAATTTACTTAGAATATTTGAATTCGTACTGGTTTATACTTGTGTAGTTATAACAAATATTGCTTTGAAAAAATAGATAAGCGGACGGAGAGAGGAATTTGAGGACGAACGGATACTAGTATACGCGTTTTTTGTTAAGAAAGCCGTCGAATGGCTGTTAGGACAAAATTTCATTTTCCCCGGGATCTGCGGCCGGGAAGGCGCATATTTTCCTCCGCGGCATGGAAAAGGGGAGATTCTTACGATTTTGCTCTTGACCCTCCCGCCGCGTCATGGAGTATGGTATACTCGTCGGGGCGGAGAGCCGTGTGAAAGGGAGGAGGAATACCGATGAAAACCATTCGGCAGGTGGCGGAGCTTTCCGGCGTCAGCGTGCGCACGCTGCATTATTATGACGAGATCGGCTTGTTGGCCCCCGCCGCCGTCACCGGAGCGGGATACCGGCTGTACGATGCGGCGGCGTTGGCCCGCTTGCAGCAGATCCTGTTTTTCCGGGAGCTGGATTTCCCCCTGGCGGACATCCGCCGGATATTGGATGATCCCGCCTTTGACCGGCGGAAAGCCATGGCCGGGCATCGCGCTCTTTTACAGCTAAAGCTGGAACGGCTGCAGCGATTGATCGGCCTGGTGGATGGCATCCTCGACGGCAATATAACAGACAGTGCGACGAAAGGAGAAACGAAAGTGGATTTCGAAGCGTTTGATCAAACGGCCGTCCGGGAAGCCCGGTCCCGTTATGCCAAAGAGGTAGCGGAGCGGTGGGGGGGCACGGAAGCCTATCGGGAGAGTGAGCGGCGGACCGCCGCCTATGGCGAGCGGGAGTGGGCCGCCGCCCAGGCGGAGATGGAAGAGGTTTTCCGGGACTTTGCCGCCCACAGGAAGGATAAGCCGGACAGCGAGGCTGTCCAGGCGTTGGTGGCCCGCTGGCAGGAGACGATCACCCGCCGGTATTATCCCTGCACCAAGGAGATTTTATCCGGGTTAGGGGAGATGTATATCGCCGACCCGCGCTTTACGCAAAGCATCGACCGGTATGCGGACGGCTTGGCGCAATTCATCAGCGACGCCATCCGGATATATTGCCGGGAGGAGTCGTGAGCAGGCCCCGGAGCCGTGTCGGCGGCTTTCGGGGCCTGTTTGAGGGACCGCCGGTCTGAACCGTCGGCTATGCTGGCGGGAAGAAGGGGCTCGGCCCTGTCGGCTTGACAAACAGAATCCGCCCGGTCGGGAGGAATAGCGACTGTTGCGGCTCCAGGGGGCAAAGATATCTCTCCTTTTGAAAAACCGCCCGGTCGGCGGCTGCCGTTAACCGGGCGGTGCTGTTCAGTGGCTGCGGATCATACCGCAGGCGATCTTTTTCCCGGCGTTCCCTGCCGGCTGGCTGGTAAAATCATCGGGGGAATCGTGGATAATCACGGTTTTTCCCAGGATTTCCTCCACCCGGAAGCGATCGGTCAGAAACGTCATGAATGCGAAGCCGTGATTTCCAAATAGGGGCGGGAGATCCCCCGCGTGTTCCGGGTGGGGGCAGTTGCCCGGATTATAGTGGCTGCCGGCATCGGCGTAGGGATCCTCCTGGTTGCCGGCGCAGCGGCCGCCCTCATGAATATGAAAGCCGAAAATCCGTCCGCCGCACACGCCCTCGCCCTCCGGCAGTCCGTTGACCTCCACCCGCATCAGCACCCCGCAGGGAAGCTGGTAAAAGGCGGCCTCCCCGCGGATGGCCTGTTCCCCGCGGATTTTCGCTTTAGCGTCTGGCGACCGGTTCAGCAATGTGCGCAGCAGCACGCCGGATTTTGTTCCCATTGCAAAGCTCAAAACTTGTCACCTCCTCTTTGCCAGTATATGCGGGCTGGGAAAAAGGGACATGCCGGATTTTTGGGTATGAATCTCCTCCTCCGTCCGCATACTAACGCTGATGCACAGGATATCGGAGAAGGAGACGGGGAAATGACGGATATTTTGATTGTAGGTGCCGGTCCCGCCGGACTGACGGCCGCCCTTTACGCACGAAGAGCGGGGATGAGCGTGACGGTATTTGACAAAGCGGTCTACGGCGGCCAGGCGGCCATTACGCCGGAAATCGAAAATTATCCCGCCATTGACGGCATAACGGGGCCGGAATTTGCCCAGCGGCTATATGAGCAGGCGGCGGGCTTGGGCGCCGATATCCGGTTTGAGGAGGTCACCTCCCTCCGCCTTGCGGGGGAGGCCAAGGTGGCCCGGACCGGCGGCGGGACCTATGAAGCCCGGGCGGTGATTCTGGCCCACGGCGTCCGGCGGCGTAAGCTGGGCTGTCCGGGAGAGGAGGAATTGCTGGGGAAAGGGGTGTCCTACTGCGCCACCTGTGACGGCGCCTTCTTCCGGGATAAGGATGTGGCGGTGGTGGGTGGGGGCAACACCGCGCTGGAGGACGCGCTGTATTTGGCGGAGGTTTGCCGTTGCGTCACCCTTATTCACCGGCGCGCCGCTTTCCGAGGGGAAAAACCGCTGGCCGATGCGGTGCGGGCGCACACCGCCATCCGCAAGCTCATGGGTTATGAAGTGGAGCGGATCGAGGGCGAAGGGAAGGTGGAGGCGCTGTTGCTGCGCGAAAATAGGGGAAGCGAACCGCTCCGCCTGCCGGTTTCCGGCGCTTTTATCGCTATCGGCTATGAGCCGGATAACGCCTGGCTGGAAGGGCAGATCGACCTGGATCCTGAAGGCTATATTCTTTCGGACGAAGGGTGCGCCACCAACCTGAAGGGGGTGTTTGTGGCGGGAGATAATCGACGCAAGCCCCTGCGTCAGATTGTCACGGCAGCGGCGGACGGCGCGGTAGCTGCCCATCAGGCCGCGGTATACCTGCACCTGTATGGCTGATCGCGCCTTGACAGGAGTCGCCGCCTGCGCTATAATCGAACACGTCCTCCGCGGCGATTCACTTTGCCGCCGGGGTTGTATCCGGGTGTAGCGCAGTTGGTAGCGCGCCTGCTTTGGGAGCAGGATGCCGCAGGTTCGAATCCTGTCACTCGGACCAGTAAAAACGCCCGGAAACCGCAGGAATACGCGCAATCATTCTGTTAATCTCAGAATGATTGCGCGTATTCCAAATTTCATTCATTCTTCTCCGGGAAAAACAGATCAATGGCGGACTCCAATATCAAGTTTTTTCCTAACGTGTCTAGATAATAAAACGCCAGTGCTGAGTTGTCGGTCACAAGACCGTCCGCCTGACAGTTCAAGATTTTTTGCATGGTTTTTTCAGAATTAGCCGTCCACGCATACACCTGTTTTCCCTGCGAATGCGCTTGCACCACCAAGCTTCTCGTCAGGGCGGTAGTCTCCACACTGTAGGCATCCAGATGCTCCAGATCATATCGTTCTGACAGCAACAGCACAGAAATATATACCGTTTGCATTTCCGGTGCCAATTCCTTGACCCGCTGGAGGAGCTCGAGACTCATAGAGGCGATCATGCACTGCTTCTGCATCTCATTCTTTTCGATTAATGCGAGTACTCCCTCCACCATGTTTTGTTCAAAGCCGGTGGGTTTAAGCTCAATCATAAGCTGAATGCGCCCCTTAGCCGCTGCCAGCATATCTTCTAGCGTTGGGACAGGTTCACCCGCAAATTCATAAGAAAAATAAGACCCCGCATCAAGATTCTTCACCTGTTCATATTCAGCCTCCCAAACAGGCAGATCCATGCCCGTTGTCCGTTTAAAGCCGGCGTCATGCATGACGATCAGTGTACCATCCTTTAGCTGCTGGACATCGATCTCGGCTATATCCGCCTTGTCCGTAATGGCCTGCTCCAGTGCCGCCACGGTGTTCTCCGGTGCAAATGCGGCGCCTGCACGATGAGCGATAACCTTTGTGGCTAACTCGGCAGGGTGCCAGATGCGGCCCCCTGCTTCGGATTCGCCAAAAAGGAGCAGAACAACCAACGTGCACAAAATCACTGCGGTGCGCCCGGCCAGCCGCTTCAGCGTCTGGGATGTTTTGATCGATTCAGCCCGGGGTTCTCCCCGATACTGGTGATACAGGACCACGATTAGTGCACAGAAGATTACGGACATCAGCGAGCTGGCGGCTAATCTCCATACGCCGGACCAGGAAAGAAAATACATCCGGAATTGCTCACGACCGCTATCCGCTCCGTAAAACAGACGGACACCTCCTGCCAGAAGGCAGATGCAGACCACTGCCACACCTGAAAGAATCGCCATAAAGATAAATGTGCAAAATAAAAGGGAGCCTATGGTACGCAGCTTTTTTTCTCTCAGCAGACGGAGGCTCTCCCTCCAGGAATTTAGAAAGGACATTTTATTCAGAAGAAGTGCGGGAAGTCCAAACAAATAGGAGAAGAAAAGCAAATGGAACAGGACGATCACTGCCATTAACAGGATGAAAAGGGGGCGGTTGCCCACCAAATATTCCATGATGAATTCGGGAACCTGAAACAGACGCATATAGCTACTGGCCATCGCAAAAGCCGACAGCAGCATCACGGGAAGGAACAGAAAAACCGGTAGCCGTTTGGGAAGGAGCAGCCCGGCTGTCTTTACCGCAGTTTCTTTCAAGAGGCCCCAAACCGTGATCCGTTCCTGACTCCAACCTTTTTCGCTATATAGGATCAAGGCCGTAAGCTCAAAGTAGATGAATAGACCAGCTAGCAGGCATATGCCGATAATCAACAGAACAGCCAGAGGGTTGTAAAGGAGCTTTAGGATGTTTTCCTGGCTCAGATAGTTTTCTCCGATCATCTTCGGCAAAAGACTGAGAGAATACTCAAAAAATGGAAATAGGAATGAGATGCCAATAATTTTATAGACTATCTCGAAGCACAGAAGAACAGTCCAGTTCCTTAAAATCATGCCGAATACGGTTTGCATTTTATGATGTGAGTTCATATTGCTCGCCTACTTTTTATAAAAATACAGTTCCCCGTTTATTTTCGCACGAGTATATACAGACCAGGATTAGTCAATAACCGGTTTATAATTAACCACTTTTGAAAGAGCTTAGCGGCGATAACAGGAATGTCCTATAGCTGATCATCTCTATTTTTAAGTATATATAGAATAACACAATTTTAATAAAATAAGTAGTTCTATACATACCCAAACGTTGAAAAAGAATCGACTAATCCCCGTATGGGTCACAACCGAAAAGCACCCAATTCCACAGATAAACGAAAGAGCCCGGAAACCGCATGAATACACGGTTTACGGGCATTTTTACTGGTCGGAGTGATGTGACTTGAACACACGGCCTCTTGGTTCCGAAATGCTGTGGGAGCAAAAAAGGCGTGATTTCGGGTCCATTGGGTGATATCGTGGCCTAGTATCGGCGGATTTGGTTGATGCATAGTCCATACCGTCCACCCGCTGATTTCCGGTTATGGGTCAGCGTATGGGTCAAAAGCGGATTTTCAGATGGACAAGTAAAGAAAAAGATGCTATACTCCGGTTGTAAGGTGTTATCGAAAACGGTAGGCGGTTAGGCCCTCTTTCTTTTAGGAGGGACGTATAATGTTCTTTTTCCCTCCTGGAAAGGAGGGATGCCTATGTACATAACGCTGGCGGACCTGTTCCAATTCAGCCTTGTGATCATCGGTATTGTAACTCTGGTTTACCAGATAACAAAAAAGAAATAAGACCGCCCAGCCTCTCAAACTGACGGTCTTATTTCTGTCGATATGAGGGACTAACCGTCTAACCGGTAGCACCTTACATCCATATTGTAACCGCCTTTTGTGTTTTTGTCAAGCACGTTGAGCCGTCAGACCCCAGTGCATGAAGAATACTGGGGGTAGTCCACCAGGTGGACGGGATATAGAATAACAAGACTAAATACAACCAATACAATAAATCCCCTCGGCTGGGCGGAAAGTTATCCGTTTGTTATCAACTCCCCGCTGCTTTTGTAGTATGGTGTGTA
The DNA here is from genome assembly GCA_934615635.1 of uncultured Eubacteriales bacterium. Classification (GTDB taxonomy): domain Bacteria; phylum Bacillota; class Clostridia; order Oscillospirales; family Acutalibacteraceae; genus CAKTXU01. The sequence goes on from CAKTTT010000076.1 coordinate 6,677, forward strand.
GCACGAACAAGTTCGTGGCGAAAGGAGCTGACTGTATGCCAAAACGCAGAGCTAATGGCGAGGGTAACATCCGCAAGCGGAAGGATGGACGCTGGGAGGGGCGATACACCGCCGGACACGACCCGGTCACCGGCAAGCAGATTTTCAAGAATGTGCTGGGTAAAACACAGGCGGAAGTAAAGAACAAGCTGAATACCGCCCTGGAGGAATTAAAGCGGATCGATGTAATCGTATCCGACCAGATGACCACCGGCGAATGGCTGGACACCTGGCTGGAGCATTACGCCAAGCCGGTCATGAGAGCCACCACCTACAACAATTATGAGACATTGATTCGGCTGCATATAAAGCCGTATATTGGAGAGGTGAAGCTCAACAAGCTGACCACCTTGCAGATTCAGAAGCTGTACAACAAACTGTTAAGCGAGGGCCGGTTTGACCGACCAGAGGCAAAAGACCAGCCCAAGGGACTCAGCGGCAAGACGGTGCGGAACATTCATACAGTGATTCACTCCGCCTGCGAGAAAGCGATTGTGGAACGACTGTTGGCGGTCAACCCAACCAAAGGATGCCGCCTCCCGAAGAAGGAGCGCACCGAAATGAAGGTTCTGCCTCCGGAAAAGCTGGCCGACTTCTTCCGGGAGGCGAAGGAAACCGGGGTGTTCGAACTCTACTACCTCGATCTGTCAACCGGGCTTCGTCGGGGAGAACTTCTCGGATTGAAATGGAACGACATCAACTTTGAAACCCGGATGCTGGAGGTTAAGCGCCAAATCCAACGGGTGAACGGCGTCATCCAGGAAACGGCCCCCAAGACGCATAACGCCTATCGGAAGATACTGCTGCCGGTCGAGGCCGTCGAAATCCTACGCCAGTACAGAGAACAGCAGAAGGTAAAGAGTGAATATGTGTTTCCTAGCCCTACAGGCGGTATCATGGAGCCGGATTGCGCACGAAAAATGCTCAAGCGGGTATTGCTGCGGGCTGGACTGGACGAATTGAGATTTCACGATTTAAGGCACACTTTCGCTACCCTGGCCCTACAGAACGGCGTAGACGTCAAAACGTTATCCGGCATTCTCGGCCATTACAGCGCCGGATTCACCCTGGACACCTATGCTCACGTCACCGCCCAAATGCAGGAGGATGCTGCCAACAAAATGGGGGATTTTCTGCAGCAAGTAATTTAAACCCCAGCTTGCAGCCATGGCGGTATGCCATGGCTGTTTCTTAGTTTTCGGGGAAGGTTGTATCCTACCTCTTTCCGAGCCGGATTGCAAGTTGTTTCATCACTTTTTCCTTTGTCGATTCCTACAAATCGGAACCCCCTCCCTCCAGGAATCGGCTGCCCGATTCCTGTGCTGGTTAAAGCGTTGCTGTCACACCGACGGGCAAAGCCCGCCGGAGACGGCCGCTGCGGCGGGTTTTGTGGGATTTTATTTTTCTGTCAAATCCGGACGCTGAAACTCTTTTTTGCTGTCATACTGGCGGAAAATGGCGGTGTGACAGGGAAAATCATACCGTCAAAAAACAAAGCGCCGATTCCTGCGATGGAATCGGCGCTTTCAAAGAGGATACTTGGTTATTGACAGCGGCTTTTTAGCGTGAAGGATTCACCGGGCTGGAGAAGAACAGTCTCGGTCAATCCGCTCACATAAATGGTATGCTGTAGATGATTGATGATCTTGATGTGTTCCACATTGCACTTGTAAAATTCTAAGCCGAAAGAATCGTTGTAGAAGCGGACGTCGATACCATTGTCCGTCGAGCCGATGAGCACGGAATCCACGAACATGCCCAAGTGATAATAAATCGGAAGGGACTGTGGCTTCTGGCCGTCCTGCAGCCATAGGGCCTCCCAGATTTTCTTTGCCCTTGAGCGGATATCCAGCACCAGTATGCCTTTAAAAGCGGGATTAGATTCCACTGCTTTCACCCCAATATTTTCTGACCAGCGAGAGCAACTCTTGTTCGAAAGGCGTGGGCGGTTTTTCCTCTGGCTGTATTCCCAGCAGATAATCGGTTGTCACATCGTAGAGCTTCGCCAATCTCACCAGCATTAGCAGCGAGGGCTGCGTTTCTCCCAGCTCATAATACGCATAGGAGGAGCGATCAATACAAAGAGCGTCGGCAATCTCCCGCTGGGTAACGGCGTTGTATCCCCGCAGATGCCGGAGCTGTTTTGTGAGAAGAATCACCGTCTCCTGTTCCAGATTCATCGGGTCGAATTGGTACAGCATACGTCAGGACTCCTGCCGGTCGAGGAGAATTTGCAGGACGGTATGGTCGGTCTGCATATCCCGGTAGAGCAACGAATAGAGAAATTCCTGGGTGTACTCTTGGATATATAAGTCCATTGGCTTCACCCGCAGAAACCTTTCCGCAAACAAGGTATTCAACCGCTCCATATCGTTTTCTCCGCCGATGAGCCGGACAATGGTCTGATACAGCTCGTCCCCACCGTGAGGATCATATCGAAAGAGCAGCTCATTCTCTTGTTCTTCCAGATACCGCTGTGCTGCATGTTCCAGATACAGATCGGATAAATCCGCCACATAGGATTCCACCTTGGTACACTCCTCAAAGTAAGCGCTGGGGTGCGTCTCAATATACGCCTGTATCTGTTCCCCGATGATTGTCTCCCGCACGGCTTCATCCTTGCGCACCGCCTGTCGGCAGAGCTTGCGAAGCCGCTCGGCTGCGTCCTCCCCGGCTTCGGTCAAATCCATGGGAGAGATGCAGCTGGCGGCTTCCAACAAATCCAGTAGATACCGGTCCAGCAGATATTTCCGAGCGCCTAGCCTTCCTCGGATAGACCTCGCCAGTTCGATGAACTCGACAAAAGTCACGCCGAGTTCCTTCACATTCACCTCCCCAAGCATTTCTTTTGTAGTTTTGAATCTGTTCACTTAATCCCGACCCTTCGTTAGAGGTCGGGAATCCCCCGAAATAGAAAAACGCATGCAAAGGCTGACGGATTTCTCCGCCTCGACCCTTGCACACGTTGAAAGGCATACTTGTTTCTGTGCGACAAATGAGCTATACTGTGTTTGTCGCAGTGCTGTTTTTACAGTTGTGCAGGGGTGGCTGCTTCACCTTTGCGCAGGGCGGGGATGCGTCAACATCCTCGCCTGCTGCGGCGTTGTTTTATGCCGGGGAAATCCCCGCCGTGTCGTATCCTAACTCTCGTGGCGAAGAATTGCAAGTCATTTCTTTTCAGAG
>CAKTTT010000077.1 GCA_934615635.1 uncultured Eubacteriales bacterium
GAGGTGAGCACCTCCACGATCTCGCCGGTCTTCACCTGATAATCCAGAGAGACGATCCGCCCGTCCACTTTGGCGCCCACCATCCGGTTGCCCACGGCGGAATGAATGGCGTAGGCGAAATCGATCACCGTCGCCCCCACCGGAAGGGTGATCACATCTCCTTTAGGGGTGAAGACGAACACGTCGTCGGAGGACAGATCCGTCTTAATGCTGCGCACGATGTCCTCGGCGTCGTCCACATCCTTCTGGTTTTCGATGAACTGCCGCACCCAGGCCAGCCGCTCCTCCAGCTTATCCCGGCGCTGGATGCCCAGCTTGTATTTCCAATGGGCCGCTATTCCGTATTCCGCCGTATAATGCATCTCCCAGGTACGGATCTGCACCTCAAAGGGGATGCTTTCCTTGCTGATAACGGTGGTGTGCAGCGATTGATACATATTGGCCTTGGGGGTGGAAATGTAGTCCTTGAAACGATTGGGCAGCGGACGGAACATATCGTGGATAATGCCCAGAACATTATAACAGTCGTTAACTGTATCAACAATCACCCTGACGGCGTAAATATCGTAAATTTCGTCGAAGGAACGCCCCTGCATATACATCTTGCGGTAAATGCCGGTAATACTCTTGATCCGGCCGGACACGAAAGGCGTCATGTTGAATTCCGCCAGCCGCTCCTTGATCCGCTGCTGGATCTCCGCCAGGAAAGCGTTGCGCTCGTTCTCCCGCAGGGCCAGCGCGTCTTCGATCTCCTTATACGCCACCGGGTCCAGGATGCGCAGGGAGATATCCTCCAGCTCTTCCTTCACCGCCCGGATGCCCAGCCGATGGGCCAGGGGCGCATAGATATCCATGGTTTCCTTGGCTTTGTCCCGCCGCTTCTGGGGATCCCAGCCGATGCTGGTGCGCATATTGTGTAGCCGGTCGGCCAGCTTGATGATGATGACCCGGATATCCCGGGACATGGCGAGGAACATCTTGCGCACGTTCTCCGCCTGCTGCTCCTCCCGGGTGGAAAAGGGGATCTTGTTCAGCTTGGTGACGCCGTCCACCAGCTCCGCGATCTCTCCCCCGAACTGGCGCTTCAGCTCCTGCAGCTCCACCGGCGTGTCCTCCACCACATCGTGGAGGATGGCGGCCGCGATGGTTTCCGAATCCATCCCCAGCTCCACCAGTATGCAGGCCACCTGCAGCGGATGGCAGACGTAGTCCTCCCCCGACCGGCGCTTCTGCCCCTCGTGGGCGCGGCAGGCCAGATCGATGGCCCGGTCGATAACCTCCAGGTCATAGGGCTTTTCACTTTTGATAATCAGCCGTTTCAGCTCAACGATTATATCCTCTTTCAGGACCAGCATGCCGTATCATCCTCATCTCTTACGCCTTGGGCGGGGCGCTATGTAAAAACCGCATCACCGGGGTATCCAGCAAATCCGCCTTGCCGCCGACCGGCAGCAGCTCCGCCCGCAGGCCGTCGCCCGTGTCCCTGACGGAGAGCAGCCCCGCCTCCCGCAGCACCTCCAGGGAAATCCGCAGCCGGGGAAAGGTCATTCCCGGCGCCGTCACCCGATGCATCAGTTGTTCCAGGGTACCGCTCCAGCCTACGGCCTGCCGCAGATACCGGTAAAGGGCGGCGGTCTGCTCCCGCTGGGGAATCCACTGCGCCGCATCCGCCGGCAGCTCGTCCCGCCTGATGACGGCATCGTAGATCCGCAGCCCCTCCAGCACCTCCTCCTGCCGAGTGTCCGCGTAGCGGATATCCCGGACGATCACCGACAGACTCACGGTCCCTTTGTATTCGCTGGTCTCCAGCACCACCGCCAGATTCACCGTCTCCCCGCATTGAAAGGGGAAATCCTCCGGCGCCGTCTGGAATTTCATCGCCGCCAGCCGCACCCCGTCCCGGGAAACAGACAACCGCAGATGCCGCCCGCCGCCCACCGGGGATACGTTGTCCAGCCGCATATGGAACAGGCCGAAAACCGGCGCGGGATTCCCGGCGCCGAAGGGCTCCAGGGCGGAGAGAAGGTTTACCTTTTCCAGATCAAGCTGCGCGGGCTTCAGCTTGCAGGTTAGAAGAAGCTGGGGAGCCGGCATCGGCTCCAATCCCGCCGCATACGCGTTGATCCTTTCCCGAAAAGCGGGAATCCGCTCGGTTTTCAGCCCCACGCCGGCCGCCAGCTCGTGGCCGCCGAAGCTGAGGAGCATCTCCCGGCAGGAAGCGATGGCCTGAAAAAGAGAAAAGCCCTTGACGCTGCGGCCGGAACCCTTGGCCTCCTCCCCATCCACCGAGAACACGATGCAGGGCTTGCCATACCGCTCGGTGATCCGGGCGGCGATGATCCCCACCACGCCGTGGTGCCATCCTTCCCCCGCCAGCACCAGCACCCGGTCGGCCAGCAGGGCGGGATCCTCCTCCACCGCGGCGGTCACCTGCTCCAAGATGGCGGCTTCCGTCGCCTGCCGCTCCTGATTGAGGCGCTGGATCTCCTCCGCCAGCAGCCGCGCCTCTTCCGCATCCTGGCTCAACAACAGCCGGGCGGCTTTTTCCGGCGCCCCCATCCGGCCCGCCGCATTGATCCGGGGCCCCAAGGTAAACACCGCCGAGGAAGAGGTGTGCGCCTTATGGCCCACGCCCGCCGCCTCGGCCAGCGCCGCCAATCCCGGCCGGGACCGCTGATTCAGCAGCCGCAGACCCGCCCGCACCAGGATCCGGTTCTCCCCGGTCAAGGGCATAACGTCCGCCAGGGTGCCCAGCGCCACCAAATCGCCGTACCGGTCCAGCATCTCCTCGGTGTCCCCCTCCAGGGCGCACACCAGCTTGAAAGCCACCCCCACGCCGGCGTAATCCTTATATTGGCTGCCGCAATCCGCCCGGTGAGGATTCACCACCGCCACCGCCTCCGGCAGCCTCTCCTGGGGCTGATGGTGGTCGGTTACCACCACGTCCACCCCCAGGGAAGCGGCGTAGGCCACCTCCTCCACGGCGGCTATTCCATTGTCCACCGTGATGATGAGGCCAGCCCCCTCTTGCGCCAGCCGGTCCACCGTGTCTTTATGCAGCCCGTACCCTTCCCCTTCTCGCAGGGGAATCTGATAAAAAACCTGCGCCTCCCGGGAAACCAAATAATCATACAGCAGCACGGTGGAGGTGACCCCGTCCGCATCGTAATCGCCGAATACCGCGATCCGCTCGCCCCGGTCGATGGCCCGCTGGATACGTTCCACCGCTGCGTCCATGTCTGCAAAACCGAAGGGATCGTCCGTCAACTCGCCGGACAGCAGGAAATCCGCCGCTTCCTCCGTGGTGCGGATTCCCCGAGTGGTGAGCATCAACGCCAGGAAGGGATGCATCTGCCCCTCTTCGGCCAACAGGGCCGCCCCCTCCTTGTCCAGGTCCGGCAATACCCATTGCTTGAAACTCATGCTCCCCCACGCCCCTTCCCCGCCGGTGATGCAACCGATTCGGCGGCATATTGTATTATTCTAGCATTTTTTTGCCGAATATTCAACTCCCGGCTGGAAAGAAGCGCCTTTTTCGGCTATAATGGGGGAAACGCCAAAAAGGAGCGCGACATCATGCCGGATACCTGCCTGGAGGATTTCGATTATCTGGCCCAGACGCTGCGGGAGATTCATCCCGCTTATGCGGAGGATGCCCGGCCGCTGGAAGAGGCCGCCGCCGTTCTCAAACGGCAATGGCTGGGGCGGGAGGATATACGGATCACCCTGGGCAGGCTGGCCGCTCTGCCGGGTGACGGACACACCAATCTGGAGATCCCCTGCCGGCCGGATACTCCCTGTCTTCCCGCTCCCGTCCGCTGGTTCGGCGGCAAGCTGCACATATTCCGGGACTGCGGCCCCTTGCGGCAGGGGGATCGGCTGACCGCCGTCTGCGGCCTGCCCCTTTCCGCTTATCTGGAACGTCTCAAAAGCTGGCTGTCTCATGAAAATGCGCCTCTGCTCCTCGGTCGTACCACCTGCTATCCTCAGGAAAACCACTTCCTTTTCAGCCTGCTCAACCTGCAGGCGGTTTTCGGTTCATTGGCCGCATACGAGCTGGAGGGGGAGAGACAGGGGGAACGCTTCACTGTCCGCCTGTCCCCCGAACCCTTCGCCGCTCTCTCGGACGCTTTTGACAACCCCGGGTTCACCGGCGGTAGTTATATCCATACCCGTATCGCCTCCGACAGCGCCCTATTCTGCCTGGATGCCAACCGGGACGGGCCGGAATACCAGCAGGCGCTGGACGACTTCTTTCGTGCCGTGACCCAGCGGGGGATCCGGCGAATCACACTGGATCTCAGCCGAAATCTAGGGGGCAGCGACGGGGTAATCGGCGCCTTTATCCGTTATCTCGCCGTGGATGCCTACCGAACCTATGGGATGGAGCGGCGCAGGCCGAGCGGAGGAATGGAAACCATCCGTTTTCGTGGGGAGCCTGAGCGGCTCTCCCACCCGGAGGGCCTGCCTCTGTATGACGGCGCCCTGTTCTGCGCCGTCTCTCCCCTCACCTTCAGCAGCGCCCGCACCTTCGCCGTCACCTTGCGGGACAACCAATTGGCCAAGATCATAGGCGGGCCCACCGGCGGACGTCCCTCCTCCTTCGGTCTGCCCCGGCGCTTCGTTACCCCCCGCCTGCAAATTCCCTTCCGGGTATCCACCAGTCGCTTTCTCCGCCCGGATGCCGGCAAGGACGACGAGGATACCCTCCTGCCGGACGACCTCCTCCCGGAGTCCTGGGAGGACTTCCGCGCGGATGATCGTTTTCATGCATATCGTATGTAGCGGCCGGATGGTACTTTATCGCTCCGGAAGCCTCGATATACGTCGCGGATGATTTTCCCGCCGCGAAAACCCCGCCGGCCCTGAGAAGTCTGCCGAACATCGCCCCGCGGCAGAAAAAGCGGCGGTCCTTATCGGACCGCCGCTTTTTTGCTTTTTCCTATTTTGCCGGACTATCCCTCTGACGGAGCGAACTGGGCGTTATACAGCCGGGCGTAAAATTCTCCGGCGGCCAGCAGCTCGTCATGGGTGCCCGTTTCCACCACATTGCCCTTATCCAGCACCAGAATGCGATCCGCATCCCGGATGGTGGAGAGCCGGTGGGCGATGACAAAGGTGGTGCGTCCCGCCATCATCCGGCGAAAAGCCTTCTGAATCCGCATTTCGGTCAGGATATCCACCGAGCTGGTGGCCTCGTCCAAAATCAGCATGGGCGGATCCAGCAGCATAGCCCGGGCGATGGTGAGCAGTTGCTTCTGTCCCTGGGACAGGTTGCCGCCGTCCTCCGCGATCACCGTCCGGTAGCCCTCCGGCAGGCGGCGGATGAAGCTGTGGGCGTGAGCCGCCCGCGCCGCCTGCTCCACCTCCTCGTCGGTGGCGTCCGGCTTGCCGTAGGCGATGTTGTCCCGCACCGTGCCGGCGAACAGCCAGGTCTCCTGCAGCACCATGCCGAAGCTGCGGCGCAGGCTGTCCCGGGTCAAGGAGTCAATGTTCTCCCCCTCCACCGTGATCCGGCCGCTATTCACCTCATAAAAGCGCATCAGCAGATTGATCAGGGTGGTTTTCCCCGCGCCGGTGGGGCCCACGATGGCCACCGTCATCCCCGGCTCCACCTTCAGGTTGAAATGCTCAATCAGCGGCCGGTCGGGCGTATAAGAGAAGGAGACCTCCTCGAAAGCCACCCTCCCTTCCGCCTTTTCCAGCACCCGAGCCTCCGCCGGCTCCGGCCGCTGTTCCTCCTCGTCCATCACTGCGAACACCCGGCGGGCGGAGGCCAGCGCCAACTGGAGCTGCATGGTGATGGCCGTGATCTCATTGAAGGGCTTGGAGAATTGGGCGGTGTAGGTGAGAAAGCTGGCCACCCCGCCGGTGGTGAGGGCGCCCCGGATCACCGCCAGTATACCGAACACCCCCACCAGCACATAGGCGATGTTATTGACGAACCGGGTGGAGGGATTCACCAGCGCGGAGGCGAACTGGGCCCGGTAGCCGCAGCGGTACAGCTCGGCGTTGATGGACCGAAACCTCTCCTGGGCCCTCTCCTCGTAGCCGAAGGCCTTCACCGTCCGCTGGCCGCTGATCAGCTCCTCTGCGTAGCCGCCGAGCTGCCCCTGGATGCGGCTTTGCTCCCGGAAGCGCCGGTTGCCGTATTTGGTGATGGCGAAGCCCACCAGAAAACACAGCGGGGTGACGAACACCGCCACCAGCGTCACCATGGGATTCATGGACAGCATGAATCCCAGACAAAGCAGCACGGTGATCACGCCGGACACCAACTGCACGATTCCCTGGTTGAGTCCGTCGGCAATGGCGTCGATATCATTGGTGAACCGGCTCATCACATCCCCGCGGGAATGGGTGTCGTAATAGTTCAGCGGCAGCTCCCCCAGCTTGTGAAACAGGTCGGTCCGCAGCGCCTGCACCGTCCGGTTGGCCACCAGATTGGCGCACAGAGCGGTCAGCCAGTTTAAAAGCGTGCCCGTTAAATATAAGGCGGCGATCACCGCCAGGATCCGCAGCAGGGCGGGAAAAAAGTCGTTGCCCGGGGCCGGAAGAATCAGGTCGATGGCCTCGCCCACCAGCCGGGGGGCCAGCTGCAGGGCGGTATTCCCCACCAGGGCGCAGAGAAACACCCCCGCCAGGGGCAACGGCCGCCGGCCCACATATCCCATCAGCCGGGACAGGGTTCCTTTGGCGGCCTTCCTTCTTTGGCTTTTCACTGGGCCTCCCCCCTTTCCTGAGAACGGCAGATCTCCCGATAGACCTCGCAGCCCTCCAGCAGCTCCTCATGCCGGCCGGCGCCGGCCAACCGGCCGTCGTCCACCACCAGGATGAGATCCGCATCCTTCACGGCGCTGACCCGCTGGGACACCATGAAGACTGTCATCCCCTTGGTTCCCGTCCGGATCGCCCGGCGCAGCGCCGCATCGGTGGCATAATCCAGGGCGCTGGATGCATCGTCCAGGATCAGCAGCTCGGGACGGCGGACCAGCGCCCGGGCGATGGCCAGGCGCTGCTTCTGCCCTCCGGACAGATTGGCGCCCCCCCGCTCCACCACCGTGTCGTAGCCATCCTTTTTCTGCTGGATGAATTCCGCCGCCTGGGCCATCCGGGCGGCTTCCCTCACCTGCTCGTCATCCGCCTCCGCCGCGCCCCAGCGGATGTTGTCCGCGATGGTGCCGGAAAACAGCTCCACCTGCTGGGGCACCAGCCCGATCCTGCTCCGCAGTTCCTCCAGGGGATAATCCCGCACGTCCGCGCCCTCCACCAGCACCTGACCGCTTGTCACGTCATAAAACCGCATGAGCAGGTTCATCAAAGTGGATTTGCCCGCCCCCGTTCCGCCGATGATGCCCACCGTCGCGCCCCGGGGAACCGTAAAGGAGACGTCGCTGAGCTCCTCCTCCCCCGCCCCGCCGTAGGAAAAACAGACCTGCCGGAATTCCACCGCCGGGGCGGCGGGATCCCGCCGGGGAGAACCCTTCCCGTCCTGAACGGAGGGCTCCGTATCCAGCACCTCCAGCACCCGGCCGGCGGATGCATAGGCTTTGGTGAAGGTCACCACCAGATTCGCCACCACAATCAGCGCCAGCAGAATCTGGTTGACATAGTTGATGAAAGCGATGATCTCGCCGGTGGTCATGCCGCCGGCCTCCACCCGGACGCCGCCGAACCACACAATGGCCAGGATCGCCGCGTTCATGATCAACTGCGTCACCGGATTCAGCAGCGCCGACAGCCGCCCCACCCGGATGGCGGCCGCCGTGTGCTCTTCGGTGCTGTCCGAAAAACGGCGCCGCTCCTCCTGTGTGCGGGCGAAAGCGCGGATCACCCGCACGCCGGAAAGGTTTTCCCGGAGGATCCGGGTGAGCCTGTCCAGCTTGCTCTGCACCGTGCGATGCATCGGTACGGTTTGGCGCATCACCAGCACGATGACGAACACAAACAGCGGTACCGCGGCGACGATCACCAGGGAAAGCCGCCAATCAATGACCAGCGCCATGATAATCCCGCCGATACAAAGAAAGGGGGCCCGAATCACCAGACGGATGAGCATCGCCACCGCATACTGAAGCTGATTGACGTCCCCTGTCACCCGGTTGATCAGGGAAGGGGTGCCGAAACGGTCCAGCTCCCGATGAGAAAGGCGGGAGATATGGGAAAAAAGGGCGTTGCGCAGCTCGGTGCCGAAGCCTTGCGAGGTGACGGAGGCCACATACTGACAAATCAGCGCGCAGCCCAATCCCACCGTGACGATACCCAGCATCACGCCGCCCATCCGCAGGACATACCCGCCGTCGCCGGTCAAGGCCCCCTTATCGATGACCTGGGCCATCAGAAGAGGCAGATATAGCTCCAGCACCGCCTCCACCAGCTTGAAAAAGGGTCCCAGCACGCACTGGACCCGGTAGGGTTTCAGATATTTCCCCAGTTTTCCTATCGACACGCCGTCGCCCTCCATATGCTTCGAATCATTCCGCCGCTCCCGGCGGGTGAAATTCTCCCGCGGAAAAATATACCGTTTCTATTATACCCCTGGCGATCCCCGTTTCAAGTGTTTTTTCCGTCTTGTATGAACAAAGCGCCCGGGGATACACTAACCTGTAAAGGCAGGTGAGACGAAGATGGCGAAAAAAGGCATGAAGCGCCCGGAAACCACCCACACGCAGCCGCGCAACGACGCGCCGCCCGTCCCGGAAATCCAGGGGAAGGCGAAGCGCACCAAGGAAAAGGCGAAGCCGGTCACCGAACCGTAAGACCGCTCCGCTTTTTTCCGTTCCATACAAAAAAGCTGGGGGAGCGGAACGTCTGACGAACCGCTCCCCCCTTATAAACGTCAGCGAATCCTCCCCGTTATACGCAGGATTCCCGGTTCACTTTGACAACATTTTAACGAATTAGCCATAAGCCCAGCAGAAGGATTGTTAATGTTTTAACAATTCGCCGATTGACGGATGCAGCCCTCTACGATATACTAATAGCGTAGTCCGGAATACTCCCAACATTTTTAGGAGGTTATCGAACATGGCAACAAAGCCGGAAATCAAGAACGAGGAAAACGCCGTTCAGAAGATGATCGACAAACTGGTCGCCAACGCGCAGAAGGCTCTGGACGAATACATGAAGATGGACCAGGAACAGGTGGACAAAATCGTCCACGCCATGGCCATCGCGGGCAACGACCATCACATCCGTCTGGCCAAGCTGGCCTATGAGGAAACCGGGCGGGGCGTTTATGAGGACAAAATCATCAAAAACCTGTTCGCCACCGAATATATCTGGCATTCCATCAAATATCAGAAAAGCGTGGGCGTCATCGAGGAAAACGAAATGGAAGGGTATGTGGAGGTGGCGGAGCCGGTGGGCGTCGTCGCCGGCGTGACGCCCGTCACCAATCCCACCTCCACCACCATGTTCAAATCCCTGATCTGCGCCAAGGCCCGCAATCCCATTATCTTCGGCTTCCATCCCAGCGCGCAGAAATGCTCGGTGGAAGCGGCTAAAGTGCTGCTGGAGGCCGCGGTGGCCGCCGGCGCTCCGGAAAACTGCATCCAGTGGATCGACGCTCCCTCCATCGCCGCCACCCAGGCGCTGATGAACCACCCCGGCGTGGCGCTGATCCTGGCCACCGGCGGCCCCGGCATGGTCAAGTCGGCTTATAGCTGCGGCAAGCCCGCCCTGGGCGTCGGTCCCGGCAACGTGCCCTGCTACATCGAGAAAACCGCCAAGCTGGAGCGGGCCTGCACCGATCTCATGCTTTCCAAGACCTTTGACAACGGCATGATCTGCGCCTCCGAGCAGTCGGTGATCGTGGATAAGGAAATCGCCC